>NZ_LWFH01001804.1:0-1439 GCF_001635725.1 Oleiphilus sp. HI0066 | reverse complement strand
GACATAAATAGAATTAGAACAATCCACACACGCAATAACTTGTCTACGTTCGTTCCCTCAGGAAAAAACAATGGAAGCATTACTGATCCCATAAAGAACAATGCGAGAACCGGAACACCACGGAAAAATTCGATCAATACAACACACACACTTCGTATAAAAGGCATGTCTGATCGACGTCCTAGAGCCCATAGGAAACTCAAAGGAAAGGCAATAATGATGCTTGCAGCAGCTAGAAAAATATTAAGAGAAAAACCACCCCAATAATCTGTGCTTACAAATTCTAATCCAAAGAGCCGACCATCTAATAAGGCCGCACAAATAAACGGATAAGCCAAAAATAATGGTACACCCACAGTATTACGCAGATGTTTAGGCAATGCGTATGGCGCAGCAATAACCAAGATCAATGCTACTAAACCTGTATTTACTCGCCACAGTTCTTCTATAGGATAACTTCCATATAAGAATTGCTGCATCCAAGCAGAAACGAATACCCAACAAGCCCCATTATCATTTGTACAATCAGCCTGTGTGTTGCCGGACCAATTTGCTTGAATGAATAACCAATCAATTAAGCCAGGTAAAACGCTCGCCAATAAGCCTAGAATAACGATCGTAGCGATGGAATTTGGAACATTAGAAAACAAGTTAGCTCTAATCCAAGCAGCTACGCCCATAGTCTCCTCTGGAGCTGGCTGAGCTTCTTGCGGTTTAAAAACTCTCATATCACCCTCTCCTATTTACGTTCGACTAACGCAACGCTAGCGTTAAACCGATTCATTAAGAATGAGATAGTCATATTAATAACGAAATAAACGGCCATCGTCATAAATACAATCTCTATAGCTTGTCCTGTCTGATTAAGCGATGTGCCTACGAAGACTGTAAACAAATCAGGGTAACCAATGGCTGTTGCCAACGTAGAGTTTTTCACCAAACTTTGATATTCAGAATTCAACAGAGGAACAATTACTCGCATCGCTTGAGGAACAATGATCAATGACATAATTCTGTTTTCACGCAGACCAATACTGCGCGCTGCTTCAGTTTGCCCATGTGGAACAGATTGAACTCCCGCTCTTACCGCTTCTGCGATAAAAGCTCCCGTATAAACAGACAGAGCGATAGTCAGTGCCATTAACTCAGGTATAACAGTAATTCCTCCACGGAAATTAAAACCTTTGAGCTCAGGAAAATCCCATGTGAAAGGAACGCCCATTATGAAAAGGGTGATAAGTGGCAGCCCCAAAAGGATCCCAAGACTTGTTAACGCAACGGGGAACTGCTCTCCTGTATCGTCTTGACGTTTTTTAGCCCATTTCTTGAGAAAAACTATTGCTGCGATAGCTACAACAATCGAACCATAAACAATGGATGAGCCAGCGCCACCAACTAAATCAGGTAAATATAATCCACGTACATTGAGGAAGATGACT
>NZ_LWFH01001803.1:0-810 GCF_001635725.1 Oleiphilus sp. HI0066 | reverse complement strand
TAGTACAAGCGTTTTCCATATACCTTGGGTATCGAGCGTTTTGACTTGATCGGGTGTGTTCTGACTGGCTACTGATTGATTGCTATCTCGATTTAGAAGCTTTGCTTCAAGCTCTATTCCACTAAGTTTTAGCCATGACTTGATGGTCTCAATTGGCGTGAATGAGACTTGCTCATTGCTGGTTGATGTGGTCGTTGCAGATTTTGCAGTAAGATCGGCGGACTTAGGTAATTGCTCTTTGAGTGTGCTTAGAATCAAAGACGATGCTTGTTGAGCTCCTTCTAATCTATCTGGCAGAGTCGGTGAGATTTGTGTTTGTTGAAGGATTTTAAAACCGCTGTTAAGACTGACTTGCTGTGGAAGTAAGCGAGCTAAGGAAGATCTTAACTGAGAGAGTTGTGCCTCAGGGAATGAAGTCTTTGTCTGTAACGGCAGGGTAGCTATCTGCTCTGCGGGTAGGTTTTTGATGACCGGAGTGCCCGCCTCCGTTAATGTGAGATTAAGTACCATGCCTGTCTTAAGCGCTAACTTTGAACTTGCGAGAATAAATTGATTTTTAATCTGTATTAGCCAAGTTGAAAGCTCTTTTTCTGAAATGGGTTGAGCCGGACTTGTTATGAGGTGCGGTACTTTTAGTTCACTTGCTTGTGTTGGAAGAGGTGTCGGACGATTGCCTTTGCTGCCGATCGTGATTGCTTGATCAGTGCTTAGTATTTCACCCTTAACTTTTCCTATTATTTGGATGAGGGCTGTCTGGTTTTTTTTTACATCAACGCTCTGAATTTCAACAATATTGTCTCTAATCACAGG
>NZ_LWFH01001802.1:0-697 GCF_001635725.1 Oleiphilus sp. HI0066 | reverse complement strand
AATCGCGGATTACTTTTTCAGAGTAAAAAGTAATCTCGGGCCTTTTACTCTGAAACTTCATTCATTTGAAACGACTACTCAGCAACTGCCCAATTCCCAGCATCGTCCTGACACACATCCCGCACCAAGCTCTCTTCTTCTCCGTCCGCCACAATCACCATGCTCAAACTAACGCACTTCCCTTCAGAGCCTTGATAGCGCTTCAAGACATCAACATGACCATAATTTCCGGTGGCGTCATTAGACCACGTTTTCCGACTCAAGCTTTGATCTGACAACAGTACTTTTATAGATTCTGTTACCAAATGCGTATCTTCTTGAGTGATATTTACATCACCTTTAAAACGATCAAACAATCTCTCTTCTGCGCTGGCTAGAAAATCAAACGGCGTAGTAATAATGCCTTTTAAAACCCCTTTCACTGCGCCCTTTCCGGCCTCTTCTGAGATATCCTTGGCTGTCGCAACCACTTTTTCAACTCGTGAGAGATAGCTAGGAATCTCAGCACGTGTTTTTTCAACCTGGTCTAATACTTCAGGAACCAAAGGAGCAATTTCCTTAACGGTTTGATTAGTCTGGTTCACGGTAGCGACCGCATTGTATGCGGTTTTGAGAACAAGCGGTAATTGAGCACTCACCTCTTGAATCCGAGTATCAATCGCATCGACCCGAGACAGTACATCCGGCAAGGTCGCTC
>NZ_LWFH01001801.1:0-850 GCF_001635725.1 Oleiphilus sp. HI0066 | reverse complement strand
ACTTGTTTCCCAAGCAGATTGTCTAAAGTGTCGTTAAGCTGTCATATTTGAGGCGTAGCATTAGTCGGCTTGTCGTCTCAAAAAAGCAGGGATATCAAGGTAGTCAACACTCGGAGCCGGCGCCACATCTTGACTTACCGCCGCGTTACCCTGAGTTTCGGCAACTGCGCGACGACGACTCACTGCTGGGCGATCCAACTTGTTGTAGTCTGTTTTACCGTCCACTGCTTTAGGCGCAGTATTATCGACAACCTTCACAGGCTTATCAGCAACACTTGAAAGACCTGTTGCAACAACAGTCACTTTAAGCTCATCGGTCATCTCATTATCAATAACCGTACCGACAACCACTGTTGCTGATTCCGACGCAAATTCTTCAACGATGCTACCTACCTCTGAGAACTCACCTAAGTTCAAATCAAGACCTGCAGTAATATTCACTAGAATACCGCGCGCACCTTGAAGGTTAATGTCTTCTAATAGCGGACTGCGAATAGCTGCTTCGGCTGCTTCACGTGCACGATTTTCACCTGACGCAGTACCTGTGCCCATCATCGCCATGCCCATTTCAGACATAACAGTTTTCACGTCTGCAAAGTCAACGTTGATCATACCAGGGCGAATAATCAAATCCGCAATACCCTGAACGGCACCCTGCAACACGTCATTTGCAGCACCAAACGCATCAAGCAAACTTGTATTTTTACCAAGAACGGCAAGTAACTTTTCATTAGGGATGGTGATCAGAGAGTCTACGTTTTCAGCAAGTTCTGCTAAACCCGAGTCTGCGATCTTCATTCGCTTACTACCTTCAAATGGGAACGGCTTAGTCACAACAGCAACCGTTAAA
>NZ_LWFH01001800.1:0-15533 GCF_001635725.1 Oleiphilus sp. HI0066 | reverse complement strand
CCAACTGAAACCCGCGCGATTCACGCATTTTGTCATGGCTGCGAGATAACGATCTTCTGGAATCTGCTCTAGCTCATTGCTTGAGAAGTGCGTACTTAAAAGGTTTGCTAAGGCTGGTTTTCCGCCTTTTCGTTCGATCGCTCTTTCTAGAATTGCGCTAAAAGCAGTGAGGTCAGTAGGGAGTGTTACAGCCATAATTATTCTTATTGCCAGACAAAACCGTGAATTCGTATCTAATCTTACGAAGCTTTATTTGTAAAGTCTTTAAAAAAGCACGGACTGCCCCTTTTAAATCTTACTTTAGCCCCAATAATTGCAGCTTCATTTAAAAGACTGGAGCAAATATGTCTGATTTAGATTTCTCAACGGATGAAGCAAAAGCATCCTACGGTGTTGGTTTACAAATGGGCCAACAATTAGCAAGCGTTTTTGAAGGCGTTTCACTTGAAGCTGCGCTTGCTGGTATTCAGGATGGTTTCGCAGCGAAAGTACCTCGCGTTGAGGGGCAAGACATCAATGCTGCATTTGGTGTAATTCAAGAGCGTATGCAAGCTGCAGAAGCGGCCAAAGCAAAAGAATTCTCTGCAGCGGGCGAAGCGTTTTTAGCTGAGAACGCTAAGCGTGATGAAGTGACAGTGCTTGAGTCAGGACTTCAGTACGAAGTCATTACCGAAGGTGAAGGCGCTAAGCCAACGGCAGATAGCGTTGTTCGCACACACTACCGTGGTACTTTGATCAACGGTGAACAGTTCGATAGCTCTTATGATCGTGGTGAGCCTACTGAATTCCCAGTTGGTGGCGTTATCGCAGGTTGGACAGAAGCACTCCAATTGATGAGTGTTGGTTCTAAGTGGAAGCTATATATTCCTTATCACTTAGCATACGGCGAGCGCGGTGCTGGTGGTGCGATTGGCCCATACGCAACGTTAGTATTCGATATCGAGTTGATCGAAATCGTAGGCTAAGCCTCCTCGAAAATAAAAAAACCGCCGATTGGCGGTTTTTTTATTTCTGCAGTACAGGACAGTCTTGTTCTACGAGAAGCTGCGGCAGCCTCAGTCGTACACAGTTGGGATAGCTTGACGTTTGTGTTGGGTTGCCTGATAGATCTTAATTAATCGATCTGAGACATGATCTTCGACCTCCCGTCCCTCAAGAAAATCATCAATCTGGTCGTATGAAATACCCAGCGCTTTCTCGTCCTCAAGTCCCGGGTCGTTGTCTTCAAGATCCGCCGTTGGCGCTTTGTGCACAAGATGCTCTGGTGCGCCGAGAGCGCTGGCAAGGGAGCGTACTTGGCGTTTGTTCAATCCGAATAATGGAATGAGATCGACCGCGCCGTCGCCGTACTTGGTGTAAAAGCCAGTAATATTTTCTGCGCTATGGTCAGTCCCTAATACAAGCCCCCCAAGTAAACCTGCAACATAATACTGAGATACCATGCGCACACGCGCTTTTACATTTCCCTTTGCGAAGTCGACGGTATAGGCGTCATTTGGCATAAGCTGTTGCTGGCTGAGTTCCTGTGCAACATTGTCGTGTATTGCGTCAGTACCTGGTTTCACGTTTAAGGTGATGGCACGGCTTGGGTTGATAAATGTAATAGAGTCTTGTGCATCTTGTTCATCGCGTTGCTCGCCGTAAGGTAAGCGGACAGCAATGAATTGATACTCGCTAGAATTATTCTCTGCATTTAATTCATCGATTGCGCGTTGGGCGAGCTTGCCGCATGTGCATGAATCAATGCCGCCACTAATACCAAGAACTAAAGTTTTTTGGCCTGCGGCATTTAGTGTTTGTTTGATAAAGTTTGTACGACGTTCAATTTCGAAATTTACATCGATCTCAGGTTGCACGCGCATCTCTGTAAGAATTTCTGATTTGCTGACCATACTTTACACCTATTGTTTGTCAGTCACTCAGGGTGATATTAAATTCATGCCCTGTTTTGATATCTTGAAAGGTTTTTATTCTAGGAACCCAAAAGAAATCACGCTTAAGAGTGATCGACTTTCCTTTTGAATAAACTGCTTTTTAAATGATCCATCGTCATTGAAAGCGATTCCCTCAGGGTAGTTAGCCTTCAATACAGTGAGAGCATCTTCTTTCAATTTTAGTAAGCCTGTTTCGTCGTAGAGTTCCACCATCATTGCTAATGCTTCTTCGACGACGGGGCTACTAGGAAAACTTTCGACGACATAAGCCGCTCGATTTGCCGCAGCTGTGTACGCTTCGCGACGAATGTAATAGCGGGCTGCATGCAATTCATACGCAGCTAATCGGTTTCGGATCATTAGCATCCGTTTACGAGCATCGGCCGCGTATTGGCTTTCTGGATATTGATTGATGAGTTGCGCGAAGTCTTGGAAGGCTGTTCGCATATTGCCCGGATCGCGAGATGTGATATCAACATCAGTGAAAAATTGAGTTGCGATGCCTCCATCAAGATTGTAGTTAGCAACGCCTCGCAAATAGTACGCATAGTCTACGTTAGGGCTTTGAGGGTGCAGTCGAATAAAGCGATCGGCCGCGAGGATAGCGCCATCTAGATCGAGCGCACTGTAACGCGCATATACTAAATCTAACTGTGCTTGCTCTGCATATTTCCCAAATGGGAAGCGTGATTCGAGTTCTTCGAGCGCTAGCGTTGCTTGTTGGAAGTTACGAAGCTTGATCGATTTCTTAGCGGCTTCGTAAAGTTCTTTTTCACTGGATTCTTTTTTTGGTGCTGAGCTGCATGCAGCTAAAATCGTGGCGCTTAATACGATGATTAAACAGTGTTTGATCCACTGGGGCATAGTTGATGTTTCTCTTCGTGTTTACCGGGCCATGATCAATATTTGTTTAAAGGATTTGGATGAACACAGCTATAATGCGTCGATTATGTCATAACTTTGGGCTGTATCGTAAGAGTCCTACTGCACGGAATAGAAGATGAGTGAGCATACACGCGAGAGCGTAGAAGCGGATTTTGTAATTGATATGGAACATTCTGGGATGCGCTTAGATCAGGCGATTTCGGAATTGATGCCAGATTATTCGCGTTCGCGCCTCCAGCAATGGATTAAACAGGGTGCATTGACTGTAAATGGCGCAGTACTGAAGCCGAAAGAAAAAGTAAAAGTTAACGACTTCATCGAGCTCAGAGCGGAACTTGAAGCGCAGGGTGAGTGGAAGGCAGAGCCTGTTGATCTGGATATTGTTTATGAAGATGAAGCCATATTGATTATCAATAAGCCCGTTGGCCTTGTTGTGCACCCAGCAGCAGGAAATTATTCCGGAACGTTAGTTAATGGCTTACTTCATTATGATGCGAGCTTAGAGAATGTGCCGCGCGCAGGTATCGTGCATCGTTTGGATAAAGATACTTCAGGCTTGATGGTGGTCGCTAAAACCTTGCAAGCCCACGCGCATATTGTTGCTCAGCTACAAGATAGAAGTATGGGGCGTGAATATGAAGCCCTCGTAACGGGAGTTATGACAGGCGGTGGTACCGTCGATGAGCCAATTGCTCGCCATTCTCGAGATCGAAAGAAAATGGCAGTTACGCCTTTTGGCAAGAATGCCGTGACGCATTATCGCGTGGTTAAAAAATTCGATCACCATACGCATATTCGTGTGAAGCTAGAGACTGGGCGTACGCATCAAATTCGTGTTCACATGGCGCACATTGGTTATCCGCTTGTTGGTGACAGAACATACGCAGGACGTTCGAAAGTGCCGGCGGGAACGAGTCCTGAATTCAAAGAAGCATTGAAAGCTTTCCCTCGTCAGGCGCTGCATGCAAAAAAACTCACTTTGATTCATCCTTTAGACGAAGAAGAAGTGAGTTGGGAAGTAGACCTGCCGCAAGACATGCAGCATTTGTTGGCGCTTGTCGCAAACCTTGATGATGTCGGTGAGTGAAGACTCGATTCAACTTCGCGAGATGACTGCTCATTACTGTAGATATTTTTCTTAAAAGGAATCGTTTGTGTCACTAGATCTCATTCAGCCTAATTGGCCCGCGCCGAAGAACGTGCGTGCTTTTGTTTCGACTCGGCTCGGCGGTGTAAGTAAAGCGCCATATTATTCTTTGAATTTAGGCGGTCATGTTGATGATGATCCTGAAGCAGTGCAAGAAAATAGAGAGCGCTTTGCGCACGCGGTTGGGCTTGAAGCTGAGTCGATTGCTTGGTTAGAACAAGTGCATGGCACGGATGTTCTAGAACTGAATGAAGTGCCATCAGGTCTTTTAAAAGCGGATGCCTCCACAACAATGCGATCGAATCTAGCTTGCGTTGTTATGACTGCGGATTGCATGCCTTTATTAATGTGCGATTCGGCAGGTAAGCGTGTTGCAGCCGTGCATGCTGGTTGGCGCGGCATGGCTGATGGCGTGATTCAGGCTGCCTTATCTAAGTTTGATGATGCGAGTGAGGTGATGGTGTATTTGGGACCGACCATTTCTCAGTTAGGGTTTCAGGTTGGCGCTGAAGTAAAGAATCAGTTCGTATCGATTGATGCTGACTTTGATGCTGCGTTTTTGCCAGAGAACGAGAGCGACAAACTCATGTGTAATTTGTATGCGATTGCTCGAATGATCTTACGAAAGGCAGGCGTTAGCAAAGTCTACGGTGGAGGATTTTGTACCTTTGCTCAGTCCGAGCGTTTTTATTCTTTTCGTCGAGATGGGCATGTATCGGGGAGAATGGCCTCCCTCATTTACTTGTCATAAGCCAACAGGCTTAATCAAGTCTTAGATTATCAAAATACAGTGAGAATCCTTGCTCCGGTTTTGCTGAGAAAAGTGCAAGGCTCTGAATGTGTTTCATATCCATTGCTCTCCCTTGTGGCGCTTCACTTATTTCGGAAAGTCGAATCGATATTTTGTTCACGCCTTTTTGTATTTCGAAGCTGCGATTGAAGCGATCAACATACTCATGGTTATGTGTTTTGTCGTGTATTCGGAGTGTTAGTTTCTGTGGTGTGTCTGATTTCGAAAAAATATCAATGCGGAATTGATTGAAGTCAGACCAGTCGTCGTGAATATGCGGCACGCTAAACCCAGGGTATGTCGTGGTGGCAAAGTCCACTTTGAGCGTGGTGCTCGGGTTGTCCCAACCCTTTGGCTTGCTTACTAAGCTTAAGCTTGCTTTATCTCCTGGTCTGTAAAGGCGCATTTGCCACGCGTGCTCGAAATTGAGTAATGACGGAAGCTCTGCTTGACGTTGATACAGTGTGTAGGCGCCATGAGCTGGGACAAACATTGCACTAAAGAGTAAAAACAGCGCGAAGAATCGCACGATTATCTTCTTTTTAAAGGTTCGTTGCGTGCTGACAATAATCAAAATCGCGGAGCAGATACCAATAAAGTTGTAATAAATATCAATGAAACTCGCGCTGCGTTGAAAGAATGGTTGGGATAACTCAATCACGATGCCGATGATGAAACAGAAGCCGCCAACCTGAATCAGCTTCAGCCCCGAGTCTTTTGCTCTAGCAAGGTGGCTCAACAGAAGTGTTAAAAAGAAAAGAATATAGGTGTGGGCACTGTCATGAAGCGGCCCCCAAAACAAATTTTGATTCAATACGTTCTCAATTCCGACAGAGATACCGATAAGGCATGCGAGATAAATAAAAGAATAAAAATGATAAGAAATCATAAAGAGCGTCAATTAATTGGCGGTTCGACCTTGAATTGTTTTTGTTTGTTCCCATCTTAACAGGTAATCAAAATTTAGGTGCAAAGTGCGCCCCATAGTTCAGCGCTTAGGGAAGGCTTTAACGCAGTAATTAAAGTTTGCAGTAGCGCTCAAGGAGAATGGAATGCGAATTGACAGATTAACTAGCAAATTACAAATGGCTTTGTCCGATGCTCAGTCGATTGCACTTGGCAAGGACAATCAGTTTATTGAACCTGCTCATCTTATTCAGGCTTTATTAAATCAGAATGGAAGTTGCAGCGCTTTACTTAGACAAGTGGGCGTTGCGTTGAGCGATTTTAAGGCTGAGCTGAATAAGCTTGTTGAAGCGTTGCCGCAAGTTGAGGGTGGTGATGCGGATGTCCATATGTCGAACGACTTGGGTCGCTTGATGAATATGGCAGATAAATACACGCAAAAACGCGGCGACCAGTACATTTCATCTGAGATCGTCCTTTTGGCGGCAGTGGATGATAAAGCGGCTTTAGGTGCGCTTTTAAAGAAATTCAATGTCAATAAAGCTGCACTAGAAGCGGCAATTGACACGGTCCGAGGAGGCGAGTCTGTGAAAGATCAAGGTGCAGAAGACAATCGAGAAGCCTTAGATAAATACACTGTCGACCTTACAGCGCGAGCGGCAGAAGGGAAGCTTGATCCTGTGATCGGTCGTGATGATGAGATACGCCGAACTGTCCAGGTTCTGCAGCGTCGTCGTAAGAATAACCCTGTATTGATCGGTGAGCCGGGTGTAGGTAAGACCGCTATTGCAGAAGGTTTAGCGCAACGTATTGTGAACGGCGAAGTGCCAGAGGGTCTAAAAGACAAGCGAGTTCTTTCTCTTGATATGGGCGCGTTGATCGCAGGTGCTAAATTTCGCGGTGAATTTGAGGAGCGTTTAAAAGCTTTGCTAAATGAATTGGCAAAACAGGAAGGCCAAATCATCTTATTTATCGATGAAATTCATACCATGGTGGGCGCTGGCAAGGGCGAGGGTTCGATGGACGCAGGTAATATGCTCAAACCAGCTTTATCACGTGGTGAATTGCACTGTGTCGGCGCGACAACCTTGGATGAATATCGCGAGTACATTGAAAAAGATGCAGCGCTTGAACGCCGTTTCCAAAAGGTGGTGGTCGATGAGCCGACCGTTGAGGATACGATCGCGATTCTAAGGGGATTAAAAGATCGGTATGAAGTGCATCATGGCGTTGAAATTACTAACGCTGCGATTATCGCTGCAGGTAAGTTGTCTCATCGTTATATCAGTGACCGACAATTGCCAGACAAAGCTATTGATCTAGTAGATGAGGCTGCGAGCCAAATTCGTATGGAGATGGATTCGAAGCCAGAGTCCTTAGATAAGTTAGAGCGTCGACTCATTCAGCTCAAAATTGAACGAGAAGCTTTAAAGAAAGAAAAGGATGAAGGTTCAAAGAAATCCTTGTTAGAACTTAACAAACGTATTGAGACTGTCGAAAAAGAATTTGCCGATCTTGAAGAAGTTTGGACGTCAGAAAAAGCTGCCTTGCAAGGTTCGCAGCAAGTGAAAAGTCAGCTAGAGCAGGCGCGTGTTGAGCTTGATACAGCGCGTCGTAACGGTGATTTAGGACTTATGTCGGAACTGCAATATGGCAAAATTCCGGAGTTAGAGCGTCAGTTAGACATGGCGAGCCAGGCGGAGATGGTTGGTATGACCTTGTTACGTAACCGCGTGACAGAGGAAGAGATCGCCGAGACGGTTTCGAAATGGACAGGGATTCCTGTTTCGAAAATGCTAGAAGGCGAGAAAGAAAAGCTATTACGTATGGAAGATGCTTTGCATGAGCGCGTGATAGGGCAGCAAGAAGCGGTTAATGCGGTTGCTGATGCGGTACGTCGTTCTCGCGCAGGTTTGTCTGATCCGAATCGACCGAATGGTTCTTTCCTATTCCTTGGGCCAACAGGCGTGGGTAAGACTGAGTTGTGCAAGTCTTTGGCAAACTTCTTGTTTGATACTGAAGAAGCAATGGTTCGTATCGATATGTCTGAGTTTATGGAGAAGCACTCGGTCGCGCGATTAATCGGTGCTCCTCCTGGTTACGTGGGCTATGAAGAAGGTGGTTACCTCACTGAGGCGGTACGACGAAAACCTTATTCGGTATTGTTGTTGGATGAGGTGGAAAAGGCGCATCCAGATGTATTCAATATCCTATTGCAGGTACTTGAAGACGGGCGCTTGACCGATGGGCAGGGACGAACGGTTGATTTTCGTAACACGGTGATTGTGATGACTTCGAATCTTGGTTCAGATGTCATTCAGGCGAAAAGTTCAGGATATGTAGAAGCGAAGTATGATGAAATCAAAGATGCTGTGATGGAATCAGTTGCTGCGCACTTTAGACCTGAATTTATAAATCGTATTGATGAAGTCGTGGTTTTCCATGCTTTGGCAGCTGATCAAATTCAGGGGATTGCGAAAATTCAGTTGGCAAACTTAGAGGCTCGACTGAGAGAACAAGATTTAAGTTTGTCCTTCTCAGAAGAGGCATTGCTTAAACTTGCTGATGCAGGCTTTGATCCCGTTTACGGGGCGCGTCCTCTCAAGCGCGCTATTCAGCGTCGCGTAGAGAATCCGCTTGCTCAGATGTTATTAGCGGGCGAGTTTGTGCCGGGAAGCGTGATTACTGTGTCTGTGAGTGGGGACGACTTAGTCTTTCATTAAGCTCGATATAAAAAGGCAGCCAATTGGCTGCCTTTTCTTTAACAATTCTCTGCGAGATAGGTTTGCGATAATGCGCGCTTATCTGCGATTTCTTCTGGGGTCATGTAACGCATTTGGCCGTTCTCTTTTATCCGTAAGCGAGCGCCGTCAACCATTCTAGACAGATTTTCTTTTACTGCGGCGCACTTGTTGTCATCCCGTGGCGCTTTCTTATCTGTAGTTTGTGAAAGTTGCGCAGCCTTTTCTTGAAGTGCCTGTTCTTTTTCTGGCGTGTTTGGTGCTGGTGAATTGCTCTTGTTTGGGGCCGGTAAGCCTTTTCCTGTTTGAACTTTTACTTCTGACACTTGTTTGTTGGATTCAGGCTTTTTGTCAGAGTAGTGGACGCGCCCCTGCTCATCCGTCCACTTATAAATCTGTCCATAAGCTAGTGTGCTAAGAGAACATAATAGGGCGATAAAGAGCAGTCTTTTTTTGTTGCGATGTTTGTCCATAAAAAATGCCTGAATTATATGAAAATCATTTACTTGTAGGCTTAACTATAAACTAAAGCAGCGGAAAACAAGTTTTTTGTGCAGAAAGTGCGTTTTATTGGTCAAAAAAAACGCACAGATATTGACTATATGTAATTCGCTGTCAGAATTGCAGGTCGCTTAGATCCGGGGTAGTTTGTAGAGGCCTTTCCTAGTGGTTTTCTTATCCCCCCAGCAAGTTAATATGTTGCGACGGCAACATTACTTATTTGAATTTGAGAAGAGTCCAAAAAGCATGACTGTTTTCATAGGCGTTACTCCCCGCCTTAATAAGTAAATTCAACTTGCTAAAGTTGCATCGAAAACGCTTCCAAAAGAAGCGAGCATTACTCGGATTAAGCTTCCAAATTTAACTGTATTATTTAAAGGTAAATATCGTGGAGCTATTGTCTGGCGCCGATATGATTACTCACTCCCTTGCGGACCAAGGCGTTGAGTACATCTACGGATATCCAGGTGGAGCTGCGCTTCATATTTATGATGCGTTGTTTCGACAGGATAAAGTTAAACATATATTAGTTCGTCACGAGCAAGCAGCAGTCCATATGGCTGATGGCTATGCGCGTGCGACAGGTAAAGCGGGAGTTGTATTAGTTACATCAGGTCCAGGTGCAACGAATACGATTACAGGTATCGCAACAGCGTTTACCGACTCTATTCCTATGGTTGTCTTGTGTGGGCAGGTACCTTCAACATTGATTGGTGAAGATGCTTTCCAAGAAACAGACATGATGGGTGTGTCGCGTCCAGTTGTGAAACACAACATGGCGATCAAACATCCTTCAGAAATTCCTGAAACGATTAAAAAGGCGTTTTATATTGCTGAATCTGGTCGACCGGGCCCGGTTGTAATCGATATCCCAAAAGATATGACAGCGCCAAACGAGCGTTTTGAGTATAGCTATCCGAAGAAAGTGAAGCTTCGCTCATACTCGCCGCCAACGCGTGGTCATTCAGGTCAAATTCGAAAAGCAGCTGAGATGCTCTTAAATGCTAAGCGTCCAGTTATATATGCGGGTGGTGGTGTCATTATAGGTGGCGGAACTCAGCAGTTGACGGATTTGGTCAAGCGGTTGAATTACCCAGTGACCTGCACCTTGATGGGTTTGGGTGCTTATCCGGGGACGGGCGAGCATAGTCTAGGCATGCTTGGCATGCATGGGTCTTATGAAGCAAACCAAGCAATGCACCATTCTGATTTGGTTGTGTCAATTGGTGCACGTTTCGATGATCGCGTAACAAATGGCACGGATAAGTTCTGTCCTGGCGCGCGCATTGTTCACGTGGATATCGATCCGGCGAATATTTCAAAAACTATCAAGGTTGATGTGCCAATCGTAGGGCCGGTAGATTCGGTTCTAACTGATCTTCATGCTGCATTAGATGAGTTGGCGGGAACGCCTGATCAAGAAGCCTTGTCGGCTTGGTGGGAAAAAATTGATGGCTGGAGAGCATTTCATGGCGGTCGCTATGATGCATCTACGCAAGATTCGATCAAACCTCAGCATGTAATCGAAACGCTGCACAAAGTTACGAAAGGCGATGCCTTCGTAACTTCTGATGTAGGTCAGCACCAAATGTTTGCGGCTCAATACTATAAGTTCAATAAGCCTAATCGTTGGATCAATTCTGGCGGTTTGGGGACGATGGGCTTTGGTTTGCCTGCGGCAATGGGTATTAAACTGACTCATCCTGATGAAGAAGTTGTGTGTGTTACCGGTGAAGGCTCTATTCAAATGAATATTCAAGAGCTATCAACGTGTAAGCAATATGACCTTCCTTTGAAAGTTTTGCTATTGAACAACCAAGCTCTAGGTATGGTTAAGCAATGGCAGGACATGAATTACGAATCTCGTCACTCTCATTCTTACATGGACTCATTGCCTGACTTTACTAAGTTGGTTGAGTCTTATGGTCATGTGGGTATGACGGTCAATAAGCTAGACGAATTAGAGTCTACCTTAGAGAAAGCGTTCGCAATGAAAGACAAGTTGGTATTTATCAACGTTTATGTTGATCCTTTAGAGCATGTGTATCCAATGCAAATTGCAAAAGGTTCGATGAATGACATGTGGTTGAACAAGACGGAGAGAACATAATGAGACGTATTATTTCTGTCCTTCTTGAAAACGAGCCAGGTGCATTGTCGCGTGTTGTTGGCTTGTTTTCTCAGCGTAACTACAACATTGAAACGCTTACCGTGGCGCCAACTGATGATGAATCCTTATCCCGTTTGACTGTCACAACGACGGGTTCTGACAAGGTTATCGAGCAGATTACAAAGCAGCTAAATAAGTTGATCGAAGTCGTTAAGTTGGTTGATTTGACTGAAGGTAGTCATATCGAACGAGAGTTGATGCTTGTTAAAGTGAAGGCAGCTGGCTCTCAGCGTGGTGAAGTGTCACGTACGGTAGATATTTTTCGAGGGCAAATTGTAGATGTGAATAGCACTGTGTATACCGTTCAGGTTACGGGAGACAGCAGAAAGCTTGACGCATTTATTAAAGCGTTGCCGGAAGGAATTGTATTAGAAGTAGTGCGCAGCGGTGTTTCAGGTATTGCGCGCGGCGAGAAAGTTCTTAGCCTTTAAATTTTATTTTAATTTTAGTTTGCCTTCTTTAAGTTGAAGGTAGAGAGATAGCGGGGAAAAACCATGCAAGTTTATTACGATAAAGATTGTGATCTTTCGATCATCCAAGGTAAAAAAGTAGCAATCATTGGCTACGGTTCACAAGGTCACGCGCACGCATGTAACCTAAACGACTCAGGTGTAGACGTTGTTGTTGGTCTACGTTCAGGTTCTTCTTCTGTAGCGAAAGCTGAAGCTCACGGTCTAACCGTTAAGCCTGTTGCGGAAGCAGTTGCTGGTGCAGACGTAGTAATGATTCTTACTCCTGATGAATTCCAGTCTGTTCTTTACAAAGAAGAGATCGAGCCAAACATCAAGCAAGGCGGTACGCTTGCATTTGCTCACGGTTTCGCAATCCACTACAACCAAGTTGTTCCACGTGCTGACCTTGACGTAATCATGATTGCTCCTAAGGCGCCTGGTCACACTGTACGTTCAGAGTTTGTTAAGGGTGGCGGTATCCCAGATCTTATCGCGATCTTCCAAGACGCGTCTGGCCAAGCAAAAGATGTAGCACTTTCTTACGCAAGCGGTGTTGGTGGTGGTCGTACTGGTATCATCGAAACAACTTTTAAAGACGAGACTGAAACTGACCTATTTGGTGAGCAAGCTGTTCTTTGTGGTGGTGCGGTTGAACTTGTTAAAGCTGGTTTCGAAACATTGACTGAAGCGGGTTATGCTCCAGAAATGGCTTACTTCGAATGTTTGCACGAGCTTAAGCTAATTGTTGACCTTATGTACGAAGGCGGCATCGCGAACATGAACTACTCAATCTCTAACAACGCTGAGTACGGTGAGTACGTTACCGGTCCAGAGGTTATCAATGATGAATCTCGTGCGGCGATGCGTAATGCACTTAAGCGTATTCAAGATGGTGAGTACGCCAAGATGTTTATCCAAGAAGGTGCGACTAACTATGCATCTATGACTGCATATCGTCGTAATAACGCAGCTCACCCAATCGAAGAGACTGGTGCTAAGCTTCGTGCAATGATGCCTTGGATTGCGTCTAACAAGATCGTTGATCAAGAGAAGAACTAAGCGTTTTTGTTAATTAACGCTACACTAAACGGCCTGCAAGGATTATCCTTGCAGGCCGTTTTTTTATGTACGCAGAATATGCTGAGAAGTCATGAGCGAAGAGTCAAAGAATAATCAAGATACTACAAGTGCATTGCACGAGTCTGGGGCCGACAATATTAAGTCGGAGACTGAGTCGTCAGCGGACAAACCAAAGTCGCGTATGGGTAAAGGCATATATTTGTTGCCTAACCTGTTTACAACTGCTTCGTTGTTTTCGGGATTCTATGCAATCGTTGCGGCGATGAATGGCAACTTTGAAAATGCGGCGATCGCAATATTTGTATGCATGGTGTTGGATGGTCTAGATGGTCGCGTTGCGCGTATGACCAACACGCAAAGCGATTTCGGTGCGGAATACGACAGCCTCGTTGATATGGTGGCTTTTGGTGTCGCTCCTGCTCTTGTTGCTTTTACTTTCAGTTTGCAGACGCTAGGAAAGATCGGATGGATTGCAACCTTTATTTACGTCGCGGGTGCTGCATTGAGGCTTGCTCGTTTCAATACGCAGATAGGGTCGGTCGATAAGCGTTATTTTGTTGGTTTGCCAAGTCCTGCGGCAGCAGCTTTGGTGGCTGGCGTGGTTTGGGTGTTCCATGATGCAGAAGTTGGAACATTATTGACCTTGGTTACTATGCTGTTTGTTGCAAGTGCCGGTGTGTTGATGGTGAGTAATGTGCTGTACAACTCCTTTAAGGAGTTCGATCTCAAGCGCCGTGTCCCGTTTACAGCGGTTTTAATTATGGTGGCGGTGTTCGCTGTCGTCGCGTTGGAGCCGTCTTTTGTGTTGTTGTTAGGTTTTGTTATCTATGCTGCATCAGGTCCTTTTTCAAGTGTATTGCGCAGATTCAGAAAAAAAGAAGCGTAAAGGCACTTTTTAGACGAGGAACCGTCTCAGCATAAACTCAACGTTGACGAATTTACGGAAAACTTTAGTTATGCTTATAAAAATCAGGTCCTCGTTAGATATCGCTTCTTCAGAAATAACTAGCGAATCTGCATACTTAAATCGACGAAAATTTTTATCTCTATCTGCAGCAGCAGGTGCTACAAGTTTACTCCCAAGTTCCTCATTGTTTGCGTCAGCGGATGCGTCGGCGTTTCAAAACCTTCCCTCTGTAAACTACGCTCCTGGCGAAAAGATTACTCCATACGAAACAGCTTCCACCTATAACAACTTCTATGAATTTGGAACAGGCAAGTCTGATCCGGCAAAGTATGCGCATGAAATGACGACTAAGCCTTGGTCGGTTGTTGTGAACGGATTGACGGATAAACCTGGTACCTACAACCTTGAAGATGTTCTAAAGGGTTTAGAATTGGAAGAAAGGGTATATCGTTTCCGATGTGTGGAGGCTTGGTCCATGGTGATTCCTTGGGTGGGCTTTTCGTTGTCTGCGCTGTTAAATAAATTTCAGCCCTCCCCTTCAGCCAAATATGTTCGATTTGAAACGCTAAATAGACCAGAAGAGATGCGTGGTGTTCGATCATTTACGTCTTCGATTGATTGGCCATACGTTGAGGGGTTGCGCATGGATGAGGCAATGCATCCTCTGACGATGATGGTTGTAGGAATGTATGGCAAGGAATTGCCAAATCAAAATGGTGCTCCATTAAGACTGATTGTCCCATGGAAATATGGTTTTAAGAGCATAAAGTCCATAGCTCGAATTTCGTTTAGCGAGACACGACCACGAACGAGTTGGGAGAAAGCGGGGCCAAGTGAATATGGCTTTTATTCCAATGTAAACCCCAACGTTGATCACCCTAGATGGAGTCAAAAGACAGAGAGGCGATTACCTAACTCTTTGTTTAGTCCAAATCGCATCGATACCTTGATGTTTAATGGGTATGAAGAGCAGGTTGCATCACTCTACGCTGGGATGGATCTGAAGAAGAACTACTAATTATGAATGTAAAAACTGCTCACTTGATGCGTTGGTGGTTTATTTTTATTGCTTGCTTAGCTCCACTGCCATACATCGTGTATAGATTGGTGGTTAATAACCTTGGGGCGGAGCCGGCGAAAGCTTTAGTAGAGTTCTTGGGGGAAACCTCGCTTATTGTGCTGTTTGTGACATTAGCTGTCACGCCGCTAAGTAAATTCAAGATGCTTCCTAGTTTCGTTAAATATCGCCGTATGCTTGGGTTGTGGGTTTTCTTCTATGCCTGCTTGCATTTGTTGAGCTACGGTATGTTTCTCGTTGATTGGAGAAATTTTATAGAAGATTTGTATCAACGACCCTACGTCATTGTTGGTGCGTTGGCGTTCCTGATCCTATTAGTTTTGGCAGTGACCTCTCCTCGCACGGCAATTAAAAAATTAGGGAAGAAATGGAAGCGTCTGCATCGTTGGGTATATCTAGCGACGTTCTTGGTAGTCGTTCATGTCTATTGGCAGTTAAGAGCTGATTACTTTGAGGCGCTCGTCTACTTCACTTTTTTCGTTGCCCTAATGTCATTTAGGTTAGATGTTCTGCTTGCTTGGAAATCTAAAGTGATCAATAAATAATCGCATTGTATGTATGTTGATCAATTGACGCTTTCTTTAAAATAAAGCGACTTTTTTATGACAAGGCGCTTGCTATCCACGGTGGGATATTTATAATGCGCGCTCGCTTTGAGGGAGACACCTAGGGGAGTCGAAATTGAGGCGAGAAGTGAAGGTCTTCTAGCGTAATTTTTGATCTTTGTTTCTGGTGATTTTTGAGAAGTTTTTGTTGCTTATTTAAGTGTTGAAAACGAGCTCAAAAATAAAATCAGAAAGATCAAAAAAAGTAGTTGACCGGCGAATTAAGATCTATATAATTCGCGCCTCGCTTGAGGGAAGACCCTTCAAAAGGGTTGGAAATAAGCGAGAAGTTAACACCTAATTTTGAGTTTGATTTCAATAAGTTAGTTGCTTAGAA
>NZ_LWFH01001799.1:0-1330 GCF_001635725.1 Oleiphilus sp. HI0066 | reverse complement strand
ATTCAATCTGCTTCTCACGAACTTCTTTCATCGCTTGCTTCTCATCGTCAATGTCTTTCGACTTAACAGACAAGTTGATCACGCGATTCTTACGATCAACGTTAATAATTTTCGCTTCTACTTCGTCGCCTTCTTTAAGCTGAGTCGTCAAATCTTCAACACGATCTTGGCTCATTTCAGATGCTTTCAAAGTTGCTTCAACGTCTGCTGCAAGTTCTACAACTGCTGCTTTCGCGTCTACAGACTTAACAGTACCTGTAACGATAGTGCCTTTGTCGTTCGCTTGAACGTATTCTGCGAATGGATCGCTATCAAGCTGCTTAACACCAAGAGAGATACGCTCACGCTCTGGGTCTACAGAAAGGATAACAGTTTCGATTTCGTCGCCTTTCTTGTAGTTACGAACAGCTTCTTCGCCTTGTTCCTGCCAAGAGATATCTGACAAGTGAACTAGACCGTCGATACCACCGTCAAGACCGATGAAGATACCGAAATCAGTGATAGACTTGATCTTACCGCTGATCTTATCACCCTTGTTGAAGTTACCTGAGAACTCTTCCCATGGGTTAGCGTGGCACTGTTTGATACCTAGAGAGATACGACGACGCTCTTCGTCGATATCAAGAACCATAACCTCAACTTCGTCGCCCAATTGAACAACTTTAGATGGGTGAATGTTCTTGTTAGTCCAATCCATTTCTGAAACGTGAACAAGACCTTCAACACCTTCTTCGATTTCTGCGAAGCAGCCGTAATCAGTAAGGTTAGTAACACGTGCAGTAACACGAGTGTTCTCTGGATAGCGCTCTTTGATTGATACCCATGGATCTTCACCCAACTGCTTAAGACCTAGAGAAACACGGTTGCGCTCACGGTCGAACTTAAGAACTTTAACGTTGATTTCGTCACCAACATTTACAATCTCGCTCGGGTGCTTAATGCGCTTCCAAGCCATATCTGTAATGTGAAGAAGACCGTCAACACCACCAAGATCTACGAACGCACCGTAGTCTGTAAGGTTCTTAACGATACCTTTAACTTCCATACCTTCAGCCATTGACTCAAGAAGAGCATCACGCTCTGCTGAATTTTCAGCTTCAAGTACTGCACGGCGAGAAACAACAACGTTGTTACGCTTTTGGTCAAGCTTGATAACTTTAAACTCAAGCTCTTTGCCTTCAAGGTGCAATGTGTCACGAACTGGACGAACGTCAACTAGAGAACCAGGTAGGAATGCACGAACAGATTTAAGGTCAACAGTAAAGCCGCCTTTAACTTTACCGTTGATGATACCTTTAACGATCTCTTCAGCTTCGAATGCTTTCTCAAG
>NZ_LWFH01001798.1:0-1160 GCF_001635725.1 Oleiphilus sp. HI0066 | reverse complement strand
AGATTGTAGATAACGAATAGACAGAATTAATTGATCTTCAGAAAGATAAAGTTGAGACAAGTCATAACGCAACTTTTGCTGATTTTCATGAACCAGAGCGCTCATGTTATGAGCTAATTCCAGTAGCTCAATTGCCTTAGTATTTTCATTGCGGCTGACATAAATATAACCCGCCGTTTTCAAGACGACGGCCGTTTCATAGGCGTTCTTCTGTACGCGAATGATCAATCGATTAAGTTTCTCAAACGCGCCATCAATATCGCCTTCATCAATACTACCTTGCAAATCAACTAGTAAATTGTAGGTGCCTTTTGACACAAGGGATTTTTTACTAGCAGAGCCTTCACTTCCGCCCGCAGCAACACTTGGAGGCATTTGAAAATCGGTCGCAAAACTTACATGCGACAACCCAGTCGAGATAAAGAACGTGAGCACCAGAGATAAACTGCGATGCCGTAAAATGGATCGGTTAGAGCTGAAATACATACTTACGCTCAACAACACGCGTAGCTTGCGCTTGACCATTGACCAAACGAGGCAGGTATTCCCATCGAGCTACCTCCTTCAACACGACACGATCAAAAATTCTTGGAGGGGAAGATTCAACGATTTCAACGTCAGTCACCTTGCCTTCTGCAGTTACTATATAATTAAATACCACCCATCCTTCTATTCGCCTTCGTTGAGCTTTAGGAGGATAAGTAAGTGTGCTTTCTCTCACTGCAACCAATTCTCGGCTATTTCCTAGACTTGTCGTTGCTTCATTGTTAATGCCTTCAAATGAAAGCTCTGCCAACGAAATAGGCGCCTCGATGGCAACTTCATCAGCGAACAATGGCATCTCAATCGATAGCTTTTGATTTGCAATATCAGGAAGCATTAGAGCGGGAGGTGCGATTTGCGGCTGCTCAGGAATCTCGTCTGCCAACTCTCGCCTTTCTTCCTCAGGGGGTTCTGAATCTGAATTGGTTTTAGCCCTCAAAAAATCTACAACTAGTAAGGTTTTGGAAGATGTAGGCTGGTGTATCGAAGGTTCAATCAATTTTGCCATCAACCAGAACAAGCATAGGCATACAGCCATGCCTAACGGCAAAAGCACAGCAATACGAGCAAGCATATTATTGGCTGCCTTTGGCGGCAGCGATCGCTATATTCTCGAC
>NZ_LWFH01001797.1:0-801 GCF_001635725.1 Oleiphilus sp. HI0066 | reverse complement strand
AACGCAATAATTAGAGCCAAAATAAAGTAGGCAAGGGCAGCACTGAAGAAGCGGCCATCGGCTTGGCTTTGCACGCTATTGGATAGAGCGTACGTTTCATCAAGTAGCGCAATAGAATCTTCAAAGATTAAGTTAGCCGCTTTACGCACCTTGAATAACTCAGGGGAAGTTTCAAGAATTGCTTGTACGTTACTATCAACATACTCGAACAACTCGGCAATCGCTTCTAGACCATAAATCGCGTCTTCATCTGTCACTTGCGAAATTTCCATGGCCTCATTGCCATCGAACATCGAGTTCATAACACGACCAAACAAGCGCGCATCTTGACCAAAACGATTCGCTGCAATCGCAGCATCCTCATCACCGGATAGAATGTTATTTACACTTCGAACAATACGTTCAGCACGTAGAGATTGACGTTCAGCTACGGAGATTTGGTCGGCTGGAGCATCACCATCAAGAAGAATCGATACAACGTCCTCATACTCCACCTGAAGTTCAGGGATGGTGTCGTTTAGAGTTTGCGCGATCTGGTGAAGGCTAAGAACGGTGTCTTGGTTTTCAAGAATACGGTCAGCATTGGAACGCACATTCTCCCAACGCGCCGTTACGCCCGTCTCGATAGGTAGAACGGATGCCGGCAAGCCAGTCTCTGGATTACCATTGACGATATATCCAAGTAGCTTTTCAAAATCTTCACGCGAGCGCTTTAACTGCGCGAAAGCTTCTTCTTTACCAGATGCAGCTTCCGTCGAGTTTTTCGCAATTTCTTGAGAAAGTACTCTCAAGTCACTGGCG
>NZ_LWFH01001796.1:0-554 GCF_001635725.1 Oleiphilus sp. HI0066 | reverse complement strand
CGCTCTTTAGTTGCACCACCACCAACATCAAGGAAATTTGCTGGAGCGCCACCGTGAAGCTTAACGATGTCCATAGTGCCCATCGCAAGACCTGCACCGTTCACCATACAACCAATGTTGCCATCAAGGGCTACGTAATTGAGTTCCCATTCAGCCGCGTGTGCTTCGCGCTCATCTTCTTGCGAAGGATCGTGCATTTCACGTAACTTCGGCTGACGATACATCGCATTACTATCAATGTTAATTTTTCCGTCTAGGCAGTGGATGTTGCCCTCAGGAGTAATTACGAGAGGGTTGATTTCTAACAACGCTAAATCGTAATCATGGAAAAGTTTAGAAAGCCCCAAAAACAACTTTGTGAACTGCTTAATCTGATCGCCAGCGAGACCAAGTTGGAACGCTAGATCGCGTGCTTGGTATGGTTGAGCACCTACTAAAGGATCGATTTCTGCTTTCAGAATTTTTTCTGGCGTTTCTTCTGCAACGGTCTCAATCTCAACACCGCCTTCGGTAGACGCCATGAATACAACGCGACGCGTAGAACGATCTACAAC
>NZ_LWFH01001795.1:0-792 GCF_001635725.1 Oleiphilus sp. HI0066 | reverse complement strand
TTTGCCTAGTTCAGAATCCTTGATTGCGCGCTTTCTTCAAACCTATCCAATTAAAAGTAATACGGTGGTTTCGCATATTCGCCAAGCTAATGTTGGTGAGGTGTCGTTGGCCAACACCCATCCATTTCAGCGCGAGCTATGGGGTAAGCCTTGGACCTTCGCACATAATGGTCAGCTTAAAGAATTCAGCCAGTTTGAACTGACACGTTTTCGCCCAGTTGGCTCCACCGATAGCGAGCATCTGTTCTGTTGGTTGATGGGGCAGTTAGACGAGCATTTCTCGTGCTGCCCGAGCTGGGAAGAGTGGGTGCCTTTTGTGCATCAGTGTTGTTTGAAAATTCACGAAGCCGGCATCGCAAATATCATACTGAGTAATGGCGATGCGCTCTTTACCTTCTGTTCTACCAAGCTCAGTTGGATTACCCGCCGTGCACCGTTTGGCGAAGCGAAACTTGCTGATACCGATGTCACCATCGACTTTTCAAATGAAACCAGTGAAAACGATGTAGTTAGTGTGGTTGCGACCGAACCGCTCACCGTGGATGAGACTTGGACCAAACTCGAACCGGGGAGTTGTTGTGTGTTTGTTGATGGAGAGTTAGTTGGATAGAAGGTTGTTCTGTCGAATGATTGCTAAGCACTCTTATCAACTTGCACATTAGCTAATCGTTATTGCTTCATTCTAATACGTCATTTCCGCGAAGGCGGAAATCCATTGTGTTGATCTTTGGTTTTTTGTAGAAAAATCCTAGTTTCTACTCTTCTTTTCCTGTCGGTGGCGACCGACTGCGC
>NZ_LWFH01001794.1:0-846 GCF_001635725.1 Oleiphilus sp. HI0066 | reverse complement strand
TCCAAGAATGGCATGACCAACGGTCGCCCCTAGTGCAGCTTGGCTAAGTGAATCCATTAAGTGTTCTCGTTGCTCTCGTTAGTTGCGTTAGTCGCGTTGATGCGGGTATCGAAGATAGATTTAATTGTTCCGCAAAGGTTCAGAATGGTTTTTGAAATACTGAATCACATCGTGGATATCAAAAACTAATGAGATGCTTAGAAAGCCGGCTAAGCCTACAAGGTAGCTATGAAACGCACCTGTGTAATCGCCAAGATAAACAAGAATGTAAGCGAGAAGAGGAACCCATAGAAGATGCGCTAAGCCTAAAATTTTCTGATAGCCGAAGTAGCAATACATACCAACCATAACGATGCCTTGGAACGCAAAAATACCAAGAATGGCTTGAGCCAGTTCATATTCTAAAAATGCAATGCTGCCCAGGTTGATCGCCATCAGCGCATTCACCCAAATAACGACCCAAGTTGGTTGTTGAAATAGCTCAATCATAAATCCGCTTGGTTTTTTCATGGAAAACTCCTCAGGCCTGTTTGTATTTTTCTAATTCGAGTAGGTAATAACATTTTGTGTAGGCTAAGCCTTCGAGCACTTCATCTTCTTGGTATTGGAATGTCGCGCCGAGCTTTTCAACCGCTCTACGTGAACGATGATTCTCACTACCAATATGGAACCAAATTTTATCTACGTAAGGCGCAATAAAGTTGATCATCAGATCCTTCATTTCGGTATTGGCGCCTGTTCCCCATTCTTCGCACGCGAGGAACGTGTAGCCAATCGCGATCTCTCTATGTTCTGGTTTGAAATCATAGAAGCGCGTTGAACCAACGACATTGCCTGAGCTCGTAT
>NZ_LWFH01001793.1:0-988 GCF_001635725.1 Oleiphilus sp. HI0066 | reverse complement strand
GGAAGCAATCCAAGCTCTTCTTAAAGATATTAATCTTGAGTCTGAAATTGATCGTTTGCGTGAAGAGATTCCAGCGACTAATTCAGAAACTAAGATCAAAAAACTATCTAAGCGTCTTAAGCTTATCGAATCTTTCTACGGTTCAGGCAACAAGCCCGAGTGGATGGTGTTAGATGTATTGCCAGTTCTTCCACCAGATTTGCGTCCATTAGTACCACTTGACGGTGGCCGCTTTGCAACATCTGATTTGAACGACTTGTATCGTCGAGTTATCAACCGTAACAACCGTTTGAAGCGTCTACTTGAGTTAAGTGCTCCAGATATCATTGTTCGTAACGAGAAGCGTATGCTTCAAGAATCTGTTGATGCACTGCTTGATAATGGTCGTCGTGGTCGCGCGATTACGGGTTCAAACAAGCGCCCATTGAAATCTCTTGCTGACATGATCAAAGGTAAGCAAGGTCGTTTCCGTCAAAACCTTCTTGGTAAGCGTGTAGATTATTCTGGTCGTTCGGTAATCGTTGTTGGTCCTAGCCTGCGACTTCATCAGTGTGGTCTTCCTAAGAAGATGGCACTTGAGCTATTCAAACCATTCATCTTCTCGAAGTTAGAAAGTCGTGGCCTTGCTACAACGATCAAAGCTGCTAAGAAAATGGTTGAGCGTGAAACGGCAGAAGTATGGGATATTCTTGCTGAAGTGATTCGCGAGCACCCTGTAATGCTAAATCGTGCGCCAACGCTTCACCGTCTTGGTATTCAAGCATTTGAGCCAGTTCTGATTGAAGGTAAAGCAATTCAGTTGCACCCACTCGTTTGTGCGGCATACAACGCCGACTTCGATGGTGACCAAATGGCGGTACACGTTCCATTGACCTTAGAAGCTCAGCTTGAAGCTCGTGCTCTAATGATGTCTACCAACAACATCTTGTCGCCAGCAAATGGAGAGCCGATTATCGTTCCATCACAGGACGTTGTTCTTGGTCTTTAC
>NZ_LWFH01001792.1:0-1493 GCF_001635725.1 Oleiphilus sp. HI0066 | reverse complement strand
AATCCGGCTCATATACCTGTCGTCGAAGAACTGTTTCGTGATCGTTTAGCCGAGTTGGCGAACAGTCCTGATGCCTTTCGCCGATTGATCGGAATTTACGATCCGCCACAAGGTGAAATTGACTTTATTGGTGCCATTGCAGACTTATTGCGTCGTGAATATCAGTGGCCAGTTAGTCGCAAAAACATCGCGTTGACAAACGGCAGTCAGGCCGCATTTTTCATGTTGTTCAATATGTTTGGTGGGCGTTTTAACAAGGATGATAATAAGCAAATATTGCTGCCACTTGCTCCAGAATATATCGGGTACAGTGACGCTGGCTTAAACGATCATTTATTCCGGGCGTTTAAACCAAATATTGAACGCATTGATCAACAGACATTCAAATATAAAGTCGATTTCGATTCCTTAGAAATTGATAAAGGCGTTGGTGCGATCTGTGTGTCGCGGCCAACTAATCCAACCGGTAACGTCCTGACCGATAAAGAAGTGGCAAGGTTGGATCAGCTTGCAAAACAAAATGACGTGCCTTTTATTATCGACGGAGCATACGGTACGCCGTTTCCAGATCTAATTTTTGAAGAGGTAACACCTCACTGGAATGACAATACGGTTGTTTGTTTAAGTCTCTCAAAATTGGGCTTGCCGGCTGTTCGTACAGGTATCGTTGTCGCGCGCGAAGACATCATAGAGAACTTGTCCGGAATGAATGCGGTGATGAACCTTTCAACTGGGAGCTTTGGCCCGATGCTGGCACATGAGCTGGTGAAATCGGGCGAAATATTGTCGCTGAGTCAGAATCACGTAAAACCCTATTATGCTGAGAAAGCTGTTTGGGCTGAAGATTACTTCAAAACGCTATGTCGTGATTTACCTGTGTCGCTCCACAAGGTCGAAGGAGCCATGTTTTTATGGGTTTGGATGGAGGGTTGTCCCGTCGATAGTCAAAATCTGTATGAGCGCTTAAAGCAACGTGGTGTTTTAGTTGTTTCTGGCCATCATTTCTTCCCGGGTTTAAGTGATAAAGACAAAAACGAATGGCGACATAGCCGCGAATGTCTTCGAGTTACATATTCTCAGGATAAAGAGAAAGTGAAAAGAGGCTTAGAGGTTCTCGCCGATACCTTGCGAGAAGCCTACGAAAACTAGTACTGTGAGAGACAATATAAAATAAAAAGAAGGAACGAAGATGGATGATGTAATTCATGCGTTGATGTTTATTGCGATATTTGGCTCTATATTTTTGAGCGTGATTGGTATTGAAATGTGGGTTCTGTCGCGACAAAATCGTCAGTCATATCACTGGAAGGAGACACTAAGTAATATGACGACGGGTGCTATGTATAAAGTCGTTGACGGTATTGCTATCGCGCTTTTCATCCAAGTTTTTTATGACTATGTACGTGATTACGGGTTTCAGTATTCTCCAGATGTGACAGCTTTTAGTCTTGTTTTTTTGTTTTTGGCTGTCGATTTCTTTTTCTATGCATATC
>NZ_LWFH01001791.1:0-1339 GCF_001635725.1 Oleiphilus sp. HI0066 | reverse complement strand
AACCAGGTGCTACATCAGCCTATGAGGGTGACCCTAATTCACGTCCAAGTTCAAAAGAAGCAGCACTTCAGACAGGTCTTGGTCACGATGGTATGTGGTTCTTCCCAATGGATTTCAAACGAGCGAGCCGTTACGGAAAGCATTACCCTATGCGTAACGATGCGGGAATGCTGTGTATTAATCACGAGTACGGAACGAATACGCACGCATTAGGGAAAGATCTTCCAGAGAACTTGGAAGATGTGCGTTTGTCGCAGAATATACATGGCGTTTCTGTCTTGAAGATTAAGCGCAATTGGAGAGGCCAATGGCGCACAGTTAAAAGCAAAAATACGCGCCGTATTACCGTTAATACGCCAGTGCAGTTCTCTGGGCCAGCGGCGGATTCTCCATTATTACAAAACCCAGCAGGTAATATTGCACTTGGCACTGTGAACAACTGTGGTGCCGGGTACACGCCATGGGGTACGTATCTGACTTGTGAAGAAAACTTCAATGGTTACTTTGGCTCTATCAGTGAAGTGACACCAACAGAAGAACGAGCGCGTTATGGTTTTAATCAATTTGGTTTTGGTTATGCATGGTACGCATTTGATAAGCGTTTTGATTTGAATGACGAAGACTACGTGAATGAGGCAAATCGCTTTGGTTGGATTGTTGAGATCGATCCATTCGATGGCACGCAAAAACCTGTTAAGCGCACTGCACTTGGTCGTTTCAAGCACGAAGCTATTGCGATTAAAGAGCTAGATGACGGTCGCGTTGCTTGTTACATGGGCGATGACCAACGCTTCGATTATTGCTACAAGTTTGAGTCATCGATGGCATGGGAACATGCAATTGCTGATGGCAAGAGCCCGCTAGACGAAGGTACTTTGTATGTTGCTCGTTTTAACGAGGATGGCTCTGGGGACTGGTTAGAATTGTCTATGGATGTTCCAGCTCTAGCGGCTCGTTTTAATGATATGGCTGAGTTGTTAATCAACACGCGCATTGCGGCAGATATTGTTGGTGCAACGCCTATGGATCGTCCAGAGTGGACGACGATAGGCAAAAATGGAGAGGTCTTCTGGACGCTCACTAATAACTCTCGTCGAACTGAACCAAACGCGGCAAACCCTGAAGCACCAAACTCTAATGGCCATATTATTCGTACGACGGACAATGGTTCCGGTAGTTTCTCTTGGGATATTTATATTCTTGCTTCAGATACTGTGAATGAAGAGATTGCATTCTCATCTCCAGATGCAGCATATGCGGATGAAGATGGTCGTTTATTTATCGGCACAGATGGAGGTCAGCCACAAGGTTTGCAGGATCAGTTGACAATCTTTGATAC
>NZ_LWFH01001790.1:0-1403 GCF_001635725.1 Oleiphilus sp. HI0066 | reverse complement strand
CTTTCGCCTTGCTCCAGAGAAAAGGCAATATTGTAGATGCCAGTTAAATTGTCAGATGTGAATTCAGTGTCTGCACGGAACTCCACCGATTCCTTGAAGTAGGCGATAAAGTCATCGTTAATTTGATTTAGCGGAATTAAAGCGAACAAAACGACTGTGACAATGCCAGAGCCGATCAAAACGCCATTACGATTGTTGATGATGAAAGAGGCAAGTTTGTCCATACCCTTGCTTTGACGTGCTGCTTGCTTCTTCGTTGAAATTGGCATCACTGACATAAATGCAGGTAGGAAGAATACTGAGAAGAAGAGCGCCGCAATCACGCCCATTGCTACTGTGTTTCCTAGGTCTCTAAAGGGAGGGACTTCAGAGAAGTTCATCGTCATAAAGCCAAGAACAGTCGTTAGACTAGTGATAAATACTGGTTGGAAGTTGATACGAATACTTTCTTGCATCGCACTATGCTTTGGCATGCCTTGACGTAAGTTGTAGAGAAATGTGACGAGTATATGCACGCTGTCGGCAACGGCCATCGTGGTGATGATGACTGGCGCACTTGTTGTTGGGCCGGTAAGCACCCAACCTAGATGACCGAATAGCCCCATCGCTGTCAACGCAGAGAGAATGATGACAAGAATCGTCGCGACGGTTCCCGTGAATGATCTTAGAAGGAGCCATAAAGTCACGATAATGACGCACAACATGATTGGCATTAGTGATTTCATGTCAGCTTCAGAGGCCTCAGCAAAGGCGTTGCCAAGCATTGTTGTTCCGGTGATATAGACAGACAAGTTTGGATATTTTTCTTCAAAGTCAGCCACAATATTTCTTGCTGCGCTGACGACCTCTCGGGTTTCTGATTCGGATAGCTCGGGAAGCTGAATCGTCACATTTACTGCAGTGACATGCGCTTCTGGAGAGATTAATCGACGCACTAACAATGGCTCGTTTAGTGCAACGTTTTTGACATAATCAAGGTCAACGTCTTCAGGGAATTCAACCAAGTCTGCAACGATTAAGTCGTCTTCTTCGGCTTGGGTATGCTGGTAGTTTGTAATGGAATCAACGCGCGTTGAATATGGAAGTTGCCAGCTGCTTTCCGTCAGTTCTTGAATTGCAGAAAGAGTTTCTCTGCTGAAGACGATCCCATCTTCAGGCTCGACGACCAAAAGCACATTATCAGACTTCGAGTAGGTATTTTGAATGGTCTCGAAGGCTACCAGCTGTTCATTATCCGAAGAGAAAAAAACGCGATAGTTTGAGCTAAAGCTTATGTTAGTAAGACCTGAAGCGATGATGCCAACAATGACAAAAGTTGCGACGATGATTGCCCAGCGCCACTTAATAATACCCGCGGCAAGCTTGTCGGTAGTCATGATGAAGTCCTTAGTGAAGGTTGGGAT
>NZ_LWFH01001789.1:0-26091 GCF_001635725.1 Oleiphilus sp. HI0066 | reverse complement strand
TGATGCGGTAACTTGTACGCTAGCTGCAGGTGGTGCGCGTTCAGGTACTGGTTGTTTTGATGCAGCAACAAACGGTGTAGAAGGTGTTATAGACGTAGCAGGTACTGATGGTCTTACTTTTGACATCACGCTAGGTCAGTCTTCTTCAAACGGTATGACTTTCGTACCAGCAATGATCGACAACGGTGAAGCGGCACTATCTCTTACAGGTGTTACGCTACAGGCAGCTCACCAGTTGACGCTTGGTGGTACTTTGACAGTTGATAATGCAACGACTGCAGCGGCAGCGGCAGCTACTGCGACCTCAATCGATTACGATGTTTCTGTTGTATACAACTAAGCACTAGTTGTAGAGAAACATGTAAAAGGCGCCTTGGGGCGCCTTTTTTTGTTCTAAGGACTTAACACTTAATGTTTCTAAAAATTATATTGAATTCAATGACTTTTGAGCCAAAATTAAAGTTAGCTATAACAAAACATAAATTTATATAAACAACGAGAGTTAGTGTCGATATTGTTATGAAGTCTTTGTTTTTGAAGTTTGGTGTATTTTCCTTTCTTGCAGCATTTACGATCAATGTTTCCGCAGGACTTTTAATCAACCCAAAACGTGTCGTATTAGAAGAACGTGAGCGAGCGGCTGCGCTTGATCTGTTGAACGATGGAACGCAAAGGGCGCGTTATCAAATCTTTTTTGAACAAAAGTTAATGCGTGAAGACGGCAGTATTGTTGATCTAGAGGCGCTTGATCCCGATGCGCAATATGCCAAAGATATGATTCGTTATTCTCCCCGTCGTGTGGATATTGAACCAGGACAACGTCAAACCATTCGTATCGCAGCGCGTCGTCCGAAGGGTCTTCCAGATGGCGAGTATTTGTCGCACCTTGTATTCCAAGAAATTCCTATTACTGCTGAAGCGGAAGAAGCTAATGAAGATGAAGAGCCTACGGTGTCGGTTAAACCTCGTCTGAAAATCGCTATTCCTATTATTATCCGAAAGGGTGAGTTGAGTTCTGTTGCGGGTTTAGAAAGTATTATTTTTGATGCGACAGAAGGTAAGAATGGCGCTTTCGAAATGCAGATTACACGTGAAGGGTCGTCATCGTTATATGGCAGCGTAGAGATTTTCGAGAATGACAATGGTAAAGCGGGTGATCGCGTTGCTATGTCAAAGGGTGTTGGCGTATATACAAGCATCAACAAACGTTTGATTAAAGTGCGTTTGCCTCAACCTGTAGAACCAGATCAGACCTCTTTCATTGTTCGTTTTGATGAAGACGAGAAGTACGGTGGTACAAATCTCATTGAAGAACGCTTTGAGTTAAGTCAGTAATGTTATAGAGGGCGCTCGATCATATCGGCGCCTTTTTCGTATATGCAGCACCCTTTCTTGTTCAACATTTTTTGTAGCCTCAGGTTTAGCATGTTTGCTTTTCTTGTGTTCGCTATGCTGTTGTCTAGTGCGAAGGCTACAGAGTTAGAACTTGATGATGAAGACTTGCTAGTAGTACAACTCAGTGTAGGGCCTTACACTGATGACGAACCTATCTTTATTTACCGCTCCCCAGAACAAACCTTGTTACCAGTCGATACGATCGCATCATTACTAGAAATTGCTATTGAATCGGACATCGATGAATTATTAGTATCCGGTTGGGTGGGGGATGAGAGCAATACTTTTGAACTGGATCTGACTAAACAAGAATATTATTCCAAAGGCGTTGCTCAGCCTTGGCCGCAAACGATTCGCTATGCGGAAGACGGCTTTGATGTTTATCTCGACCAACAGATCTTGCAAGATCTTTTCGGATTCAATTTTGATATTGATGTGTCTCAACTTCAGTTACGTGTTGATGCTTCAAAAGATATCCCATTAATTGCCAAGCTCGAGCGCAAAAAACGCCAAGAAGAAATAGAACGTCCCGAGCTGGAAACGCTTCCTGAGACTTATATCCCAAACACTTATGAGTGGTGGAATATGCCGCACTTCGATATCTCTATCGGTGCTGACGTTGAGAAAAATCGAGGTGCGAGCGATTTTCGACATGATCTCGTTGTTCAAGGTCGGGCCGATGTGGCAAAGCATTCGCTTCAAGCAAGCTTGATCTCTAATAATAGTGATACAGATATACGCTTAACGTTTTCGCGCGCCTCTGAAGGGCCGGACAAAACGATCGCTCTAGGTATGGATCGTTATGAGGTTGGGGATGTGACCGGGTTGAGTGATGCGCTGTTATTTTCTTCTGTTCAGGGTAGTGGGGCTCGCTTGTCTCGCGGTGGCGAGTCAATTCAAGAGCAGGGCGATGTGATCACGCTTGAGGGTGATGCACCTCCAGGATGGGAGGTCGAACTTTATCGCAATGGTAGCTTGATAGAATTTTCTGAAACCACAAGCCAAGGTCGCTACATCTTTGAGAATGTACCCATTTATTTGGGCGAGAATATTTTTGATATTCGTTTGTATGGGCCTCAGGGGCAAGAGCGTGAAATTCGTGAGGTAGTGTCATCGGGCGGGGCAATGCTTAAGGCCGGTGCTTGGGAATACGACATTTGGAGCTTACAAAGAAATCAGCGATTAGTCGGTGGGAAGATCAACGATTTTAATGAGGTGACGAACTTTAATATGGCGGAGGTCCGCTATGGATTGCATAGAAGTTTAACTGCTCGCTTAGGGTTAAGCGCAATGACGCCAAACTCCACATCAACTGATCGCCAATACTTTCATACCAGTTTGTATGGAAGTTTAGGGCAAGCCTTGTCGCAGTTTGATTACGCGAAAGATCTTGATGGTGGTTCAGCGTATCAATTAACGCTTCAGAGCCGTCTGCTTGATACTAGCTTGAATGCTTCTGCATCCAAGTTCTCTGATCTAATTAGTGACCGTAATCAAAATGGTAAATTAGATTCTGAGTATGCACTTCGTCTTGATCGATCATTTTTAGTCGGCCTGCCGAGTGCTTTGTCTGTGGATTTAGAATTCAGAGATCGCTCATTTGTGGATGGCGACGGAAACTTCACGACTAACCTGCGCAAAGCAACGGGGTGGGCGGGATATCAATTCGTAAACGAGCTTTTGTATTTTAAATCATCAGGGAGCTCAGATATCTCGCGAACAGACGGTGGCTTCAGCGCCACAAGACGCTGGGAAGGGTGGCGTTATAAGGGTTCTATTGCGTATAGTGTCGCCCCCTCATCTAGCGTGAATAGCCTTTCTTTTTCAGCGTCGCATAAGTTCGCCAGCAACATCAATTACACTGGTTCAGTGGCTTATAACTTCACAGGTAAAGATTTATTCAGCAATGACAACACCCTAACTTGGGAGTTTGAGAAATTTTCCGTGTCGGGCAGTGCTGGCTTCAATACCGATGGGTTCGCTTATCTAGGTGCAACGCTTAGTACTTCCGTTGGCTATGACGCGAAGAGAGATAGTCACTTCTTATCGAATGAAAGTTCAGTCAATAGTGCATCGTTAAATGCGCGAGTATTTATTGATGAAAACGATAATCAGATGTTTGATGAAGGTGAAGAAACTTTGCCGGGTATTCGATTTAAGGGTAAGAGTAAATGGCGAACGTTTGAAACAGGCGATGACGGTGTCGTCGTTCTGAAAGGGATTGATCATCTTCAAATGGAAAAAATTGAGATTGAAGAAAAGAGTATTGAAGACCCGTTTATAAAAGCTGCATCCGGCCCGTTCTTTGTTTACACCCACGCAGGCTCAGTGTTACAGCAAGATATTCCTTTGGCCTATACCTTTGAAGTCGAAGGCAGTTTGTTTGTGAAACAGAATGGACAGCAACGACCTTTAAGCACGGTAAGGGTAGAGGTGCTTAATGAGGCGGGTGATCAAGTAGCTTTGACGCGCTCCGAATATGATGGGGTGTATTTGCTGTCAGGCTTGCTGCCAGGGAAGTACTGCGTTTCAGTTAATGAGAATGATTTGGCTGATCGTGATCTTAAAACGATTGAACCAACATGTTTTTATTCTGATGGTAAAGATGGCGTTGTGTTCATAGAGGATATCGTCTTTTAGTTGACGTGCTAGGCACCTTTTGCCGGGCAAAACGGGCTTATGTAACATTGCGTAACTTTTTGTGTTGCAGTGTTACAAATCTGTCCTATACTCGAAGTCCTAAATTTTTGGGGCTTCGACATGTCTGCGTGTTTTGGTTTAAAGCATATCCTGATGACGGCATCTCTCACGATGTTATCTCTTGCTGTGCACGCAGATCGCTTCAGTGCGCGTTTTGAAATCGTTAATTCTGTAAGCCTTTCCTCCATAGCGTTTGATGGCGCTGAGTCATCTTTAAACCCTGAAGACTGTAGTCCATCTTCTTCGACGGTCAATTCTGACTTTGATGCATGCGATGGCATGTTTCACACCAATCTAGACCTTGAAATAACCCAAGCCAGTTTGTTTATTAATGGTGAACCATTACCTTTTGAATATTATTCGCAAAGCTTCAATGGGGGAGTGGATAGTGGTGTCGAAGAAATTATGTTGGTAATGCAATAGAGCTGAAAATAAGGCTTTTATGTCGCAGAGTGCTTTGGTATTATGCGCGCTCGTTGATCGGCACTAGCCACAACGCACCATGGTAACTCTTGTTGGTTCCCTCGCAATGATAAATCGTGAACCTGGTCAGGCCCGGAAGGGAGCAGCCACAGCGGTCGACTCATGTGCCGAGGTGTAGCTGGCGAGAGTTGCCACCCAAATTTCCCCCTTTAGAATTTCTTGCTTCTTGCTTCTTGCTTCTTGCTTCTTGCTTCTTGCTTCTTGCTTCTCGCTTCTCGCGCTATGTGCGTTAGTTCCGATGTGTCAGATTATTTTACTGTTTGATATGAGCTGTATTCTTATAATTTCTTTATAAGGCTATGATTTATAAATATAAATTATTATAGGTTTGATTATTGCTGGTATTACTCCCAAGCCGATTTATAAGAATAGAATGACGCTTACATGGATTGAACATTTGGAGTATTCAATATGAAATTTGGAAAATTACTTGCGGGTCTGACCCTAGCTGCAGCAGTGACTAGCGCGCAATCTGCAGTTTTAGATTCGAACGATGGATTGTTGACGTATACAGGTCCTTCGTTTGTTGATGTTGCAACGAATAACGATTTTTTAGATGATGAAATTGCAGCAGGTAGCCAGTACGGTATTGGCGGTATTCTTGAATTGAACGGCATGGCTGATCTGACCTTTACATACTTAGGTTTTGAAGCAGGCTATGACAACGATTTCGAAGCATACAATAATACGTTCTCAAACCGTGGCGGAAACGCATCAACAGTTGGTGATAGCTTTTCGGCTACAGCGGATGAGTTGGTATTCAGCTTTTACGCGAACAATGTAAACAGCGGTGTTGAAAACCCAAACAACCCAGTTGTTGGTAATCAATATCAGTCTTTCGCTGTAATGCTTGATTCAATGTGGGATGGCGTTATGTATGACGCAATTCTATTGTTTGACGATTCAGGTGCAGGTCCAGACGATAACCATGACGACTTGGTTGTTGGTTTGAATGCCGTTGCGGTTTCTGAGCCGGCAACACTGGCTTTGATGGGCCTAGGTCTATTAGGTCTTGGTGCAGCGCGCCGCCGTCAAGCTTAATCGTTTGATGAATTCAAAACCCGCTTCTTGAAGCGGGTTTTTTTATGCCTGAGTGATAGTGTTTATGAAGTATCGGGGCAGAGAGTAAAATGTAGAGGGCAGAGCGTTGCTTTACTTAGAGTACGCTGGCATCGTCCTGTATCAGCTAATATTTTGCAGGAATCCGTTTGGATAGTTGGCGGGGCTCGCATAATCTTCATAGGGGATGGTGTAAAAGGTGTTAAGCGTAGGTGGCTGGAGGCACTTCGCTGTATGGGGCGCGCTAAAAGGCTTTCTTTGATTGATGCGCGTATTTAAGGGGTAGTTAGACATAAAAAAAAGCGCCCGAAGGCGCTTTGATAAGAAGTTAAAAACTACTTATTTTTGTCTGCGTCGTGCTGCACCTAAACCTGCAAGGCCAAGGCCAAGAAGTGCTAATGTCGCTGGTTCAGAGACGGCAGTAGGAGTCACTTTCACGTCATCAAGGAAGTTACCAACTGTGCCGACTTCTGGTGTGATAGATGTGAAACGAATGTACGTTTGCTCGCTTAACGCTTCGAACGTTGCTGTGAAGTAGCTCCACGCTGAAGTAGTGTGGTCTTCGATTGTTTCAGAAATAATAGTCTCTTGGAAGTCCTCATCACTTTCATCTACCGCGTAGATGTCGAATTGGAAAGTTTCGTTTTCGCTTGAACGTGCACGGTAAGCGAAAGAGACGTTGTATTCGAAGCCAGCTGTTGTGTCGAACACTTGGTAGATTGAGAATTCAGTTCCGGTGTTTGGATGTGCGTTAAGCTCACCATGCTGTGTACCTTCCGCTGAAGTCACGCCATTAAAACCTGATTCCCAGATTTCGATGTTGCTGCCTTCCCAGCCTGGTACGTCACCTGAGGATTCGTAAATCCAGCCGCTGCCGTCATTAAGTTCAGGTGCTTCAAAGCCACCGTTAAGAATAAGATTCGCTTGAGCTGTTGCGCTAAAGCAAAGCGCTGCGCCAGCGATAATTCGTGCTAATTTCATCTTTACGTCCCTTTTTATTTACTGCGATAAATTTGCTTAATTGTTAAAGCAATAAATAGTCCGGTATCTAAAAATCTATATGTATCATTGCTTTATAAGAATTTTGTCTTTCCTATATTCAATAAACTGTAAAGTTTCTCGACACGCTTAGTGGTATTTGTGATGTACTTTCAGCGAAGTAATTCATATCTGCTTCGTGGATTGCGCAAAGCTTGAAAAATGCGGGTTTAACGACTATTTAATAACATTCAAACTATTGCGTTCGCGAATCAGGGAGGACCCCTTTAATGGAAAGCTTGAAATCTCTTGGTATCAAAAATCTGAATAATATTGATTACTACACCGTTCGTAATGAAGGTGATTTTGATGTTTTGAAGGTGTATCACCATCGTGAAAAAGGCGCCATTTTTCATAAAAGTGAGAAGTTCAAATTCCATCGCTCAAGCAAGCCCATGAAAGAATTTTCAAGCGATAGTTACACGCAGATTAGTGAGGTGTCGCCAATGCTTGTGTCGGTGATGAGTGACTTAGACGCAATCACAAAAAAGAAGTCAGTCGAAAAGAACGCAAAAGAAAAGATCTTGTCAGACCTGAGACACTTAGAGAAAGTTGTTGCGAATAAAGTTGCTGAGATTGAAGAGTTGTTGGACCGGCTCTAGCACTCCATGACAAGTTAATTATCGGTTTCAGGGCGTTACCTTCATGATGTGTTGAATAGGGTAGCCGCGCTGATCGTTTTGGCTTCAGCGACAGCTCTGTCTTCGCACTTATATTTAGACCTAAATTTAGCAGTAAATATTTAAGCTTATTGCTGCGCGTGATAGCATAATATGCTCCTCGTGTAGTTACCCTTTGCTTTATTTAGGAACCCCTGTTTCATGTCGTCTGGCACGCTTCCACAGTTTGTTCATTTACGTGTCCACACCGAGTTTTCACTCGTCAACGGCATGGTTCGCATCAAGCCTCTCGCAAAATATATCGAAGAAACTGAGACTCCAGCGATCGCGATTACGGACCAGTCTAATCTTTGTGCGTATGTGAAGTTCTACAAAGCTATTCGTGGCGTAGGGGCGAAGCCGATTCTTGGAGCAAGTATTTTCTTAGAAAATGAGGATGACGAAGACGATCCATATTTTATGACCTTATTGGCAAAGAATCAGAAGGGTTATCAAAACCTGACGGAATTGATCTCACTCGGATTTACTGACGGTCAAAAGGGCGGTAGGGCGCTTATCAAGAAAGAGTGGTTGGAGGACGCCGCTGAAGGTTTGATCGCATTGTCTGGGGGGCGTCTAGGCGATGTTGGTAAAGCCTTGGTAAACGGCAAGCATGAGCTCGCAGCAGATCGAGCGAGACATTGGCAACAAGTCTTTCCAGATAGTTACTACCTTGAATTGCATCGAACCAAACGCGAAAATGAAGAAGATCACTTACATGCGGCGGTCGCGCTTGCCCAACGTATTGCATGTCCTGTTGTCGCCACCAACGACGTCCAGTTTATCAACCGAGAAGATTTCGAAGCCCACGAAGCGCGAGTTTGTATTGCCGATGGTGAGACCCTTGATGATCCTCGTCGCATAAAACGTTATTCCGAAGAGCAGTACTTAAAAACCGCCGATGAAATGGCTGAGTTGTTCAGTGATATTCCTGAGGCGCTAGCAAATACGGTTGAGATTGCTAAACGTTGTAACGTTGAGTTGCGCTTAGGCGAGTACTTCTTGCCAAATTATCCTGTGCCTGACGGGATGACGATGGATGAGTTTTTCCGTCAATTATGCCGAGATGGTCTAGATGAGCGTCTAGAGGTGATTTTGGGTGGCGAAGGCAAAGATACGCCTGAAGCACGCCAAGAATATTACGATCGACTGACCTTCGAGCTAGATATTATTTTACAGATGGGGTTCCCTGGTTACTTCCTCATCGTAATGGACTTTATTCAGTGGGCTAAGAATCACGATATTCCTGTTGGTCCAGGACGAGGCTCGGGCGCGGGATCTTTGGTCGCATATGCGCTAAAAATTACCGATTTGGACCCGCTTGAGTACGATCTTCTTTTCGAGCGTTTCTTGAACCCTGAACGTGTTTCGATGCCCGATTTCGACGTCGACTTTTGTATGGATGGCCGCGATCGCGTTATTGGTTATGTGGCAGATCACTACGGCCGTAATGCGGTGTCGCAAATTATTACCTTCGGTACGATGGCCGCAAAAGCTGTAGTTCGTGACGTAGCGCGTGTACAAGGTAAGTCTTATGGTTTGGCTGATAAATTATCGAAGCTCATTCCTTTTGAAATTGGGATGACTCTTGCTAAAGCGATTGATGCAGAACCTGCGCTCAAGGAATTCCTAGAGACTGACGAAGAAGCTCAAGAAATATGGGAAATGGCGCTGTCGTTAGAGGGCTTGACGCGTAATGTTGGTAAGCACGCGGGCGGTGTTGTTATCGCTCCGACGAAATTAACCGACTTCGCTGCTTTGTATTGCGATGAAGAAGGTGGCGGTCTTGTTACACAGTTTGATAAAAACGACGTAGAAGATGCGGGTCTAGTAAAGTTTGACTTCCTTGGCCTGCGAACCCTAACTATCGTTGATTGGGCCTTGAAGATGATTAATCCTCGTCTTCAAAAAGAAGGCAAAGAAACGATAAACATTGATCATATCCCGCTTGATGATCCTGCCTCTTTCACTTTATTGAAAACGGCCGAAACGACGGCTGTATTCCAGCTCGAATCACGCGGAATGAAGGAGCTGATTAAGAAGCTTCAGCCAGATAACCTTGAAGATATGATCGCACTTGTTGCTCTGTTCCGTCCGGGGCCATTGGACTCAGGGATGGTTGATGACTTTATCAACCGTAAGCATGGTCGAGCAGAAGTAGCTTATCCTCACCCAGACTTTCAGCACGAGTGTCTCGAGCCTATTCTTGAACCAACTTACGGGGTTGTTGTTTATCAGGAACAGGTAATGCAAATCGCTCAGTCGCTCGCAGGTTATACCCTTGGTGGGGCGGATATGCTGCGCCGTGCGATGGGTAAGAAAAAACCTGAAGAAATGGCCAAGCAGCGTGAGATTTTCCGTGAAGGTGCGGTAGGTCAGGGCGTCGACCCAGAATTGGCGATGAAAATCTTCGACCTCGTAGAAAAATTTGCGGGATACGGTTTTAACAAATCACACTCTGCTGCTTATGCATTGGTGTCTTATCAAACGCTCTGGCTTAAAACGCATTATCCTGCGGAGTTCATGGCGGCAGTAATGACTGCTGATATGCAGAATACCGACAAGGTTGTTACCTTGATCGAAGAATGCCGCAAGATGAAGTTGCCCATTGTACTGCCAAACGTGAATGTCAGTGACTACACCTTTACCGTGGATGAGCAAGGTCAAGTTGTATATGGGCTTGGTGCGGTTAAAGGACTAGGTGAAGGTCCTGTTGAAAGTATTCTAGAAGCCCGGAAAAAAGATGGGCCGTTTAAAAACCTGTTTGATTTCTGCGATCGCGTGGATCTCAGAAAGGTAAATAAACGTGCTCTAGAGGCTTTGATTTACGCCGGAGCGCTTGATTCTATCGGCCCGAATCGCGCACGTTTGATGGCGACGATTGAAGAGGCAGTGCAGCGTGCAGATCAAAATGCGCGTAACCAAAATTCGGGTATGACGGATTTGTTCGGTGCTGTTGTGCCAGACGAAACGGTAGATGATGTATATCAGCGCTCTGAAGGACTAAAAGAATGGCCTGAAAAGCAGCGCCTTGGTTTTGAAAAAGACACTTTAGGTCTTTACCTCACGGGGCATCCTTTTGATGAGTATGAAAAAGAAGTGCGTCGTTTTGCGCGCAGCGCGATTGTCGATTTAAAACCAAGCAAAAACAAAATCGCTATTGCCGGTCTGGTGGTAGATCTTCGCTTGATGAAAAACAAGCGCGGCCAAACAATGTGTTTCGTAACGCTTGATGATAGAACTGCTCGTATCGAAGCGACATTATTCTCGGATGGGTTTGAGACATTTCGTGAGCAGCTTAAGAAAGACACTGTCATTGTGATTGAAGGCAGTGTGAGCCACGATGATTATTCGGGCAATATGAAGCTAAGGGTCGATAAAGTCATGTCCTTGGTGGATGCACGTCAGCAATATGCTAAACAATTGCTTATTAATCTTGATAAGCAAAGCTTCGATGTAGGCTTCGTCGATAAGTTAAAAGCGACGCTTGCGCCTTATCAGGGCGGTGGATGTAAGATTGCCGTGCGCTATTACAGAGATGACAGTGAATCGACGATTGCCTTTGGCGACAGCTGGAATATGCGCCCAGACGATGAGGCCTTATACGAACTTGGCCATCTTATCGGAAACGAAAAAGTCTCTTTAGAGTACGATTAATAACGAAAAAAAACGCTATACTCTTGGCGAGCCATAAGCTCGCGCGTTTACTAATTATCTTGGACATATATGAATTTACAATATCTAGACTTTGAGCAACCGATTGTTGAGTTGGAAGAGAAAATTTCTGAATTACGACTCGTCGGTAATAGCCAAGATGTAAATTTAAGCGAAGCTATTGAGCGTTTAGAGCGTGAATGTGAAGCGCAAACTAAGGCGATTTTTTCAGACTTGTCTCCTTGGGATATTACGCGCATAGCACGTCATCCGAATCGTCCATATACGCTCGATTATATTGCTGAAGTATTTGATGACTTCCAAGAACTGCACGGTGATCGCACCTACGCAGATGACCCATCCATTGTTGGTGGATTAGCACGTATTGATGGGCTTTCCGTGATGGTGATCGGCCAACAGAAAGGCCGTGATGTTAAAGAGAAAGTGAAGCGTAATTTTGGTATGCCTTTGCCTGAAGGCTATCGTAAAGCTAAGCGATTGATGGAGATGGCCGAGCGATTTGGTTTGCCGGTCGTTACGCTTATTGATACACCCGGGGCCTTTCCCGGTATCGGCGCAGAAGAGCGCGGGCAGAGCGAAGCAATCGCACGAAATATCGCTGTAATGAGTCGATTAAAAACACCGATCGTGTCGACAGTGATTGGTGAAGGTGGATCAGGTGGCGCATTAGCCATTGGTGTATGTGACCGCCTGAACATGTTTGAGTACTCCACATACTCAGTTATTTCTCCTGAAGGTTGTGCATCTATTCTGTGGAAGAGTGCTGAGCACGCTGCAGAAGCGGCAACAGCGATGGGTGTTACAGCTTCGCGATTAAAAGATTTGGGTTTGATAGACCATATTATTGATGAGCCTCTAGGCGGCGCACATCGAAGCAAAACTGAAATGGCGCTCTCTCTTAAGCAACGTATCGTCGCGGATATTAAAGCCTTGCGAGATATTCCTGTTGATGACTTGATCGAGCAGCGATATCAGCGTTTAACAGCGTATGATCGAGGCTAAGCTTCAACAAGCTCTTGCTTCTTTTCCTGATGCCAAGACTATTTATATCGCATATAGCAGTGGGCTTGATTCCACTGCTTTGCTTCTCTCCGCGGTTCGCTCACTCCAAACACTAAAACCAACTCAATCATTCTGCGCTATCCATGTTCACCATGGATTAAGTTCTCACGCTGATGCGTGGGCGGAGCATTGCCAAGCTGTTTGTGCCGAATATCAAATACCATGCATTGTTGAGCGTGTTCAACTTGATCTGAAAGGTAAAAGTCTCGAGCAAGCGGCGCGTGAAGCGCGATATGCGGTGTTCAAACGACATGTCGGCACCGATGATATTTTGTTGTTGGCGCATCATCTTGATGATCAAATCGAGACGGTTCTTATGCGACTTATAAGAGAGACTGACTCGAGTTTGTTGGCTGCTATTCCTCACAGTCGGCCTATGGGACTAGGTCATCTCGTTCGACCATTTCTAGATTTACGAAGAAAGGATCTTGAGCAATATGTCCAAGACCAAGGTGTGAGTTGGGTCGAAGATGAATCTAATCGAGACCTTTCGATCACAAGGAATCGCATTCGTCATCAAGTGTTGCCGCGATTGTTGGCTCAGTCAGATAGTTACGTTGATGATTTAGTGTTGTTAAGCAAAGGGCATACTCGAGTTAATGGTTCAGCGTTGCGTTTGGCGCAAGCAGTGTTAAAGCATATGCACATCACGAACTACGCAAACGATCATGGAATTTCTCTTACTAACCTCAACTTACTTGCTAAGCGAGAGCAGACGTTTCTTTTGCGTTGGTGGTTTATTTCTCTGGGGTTAGCGCAACCTTCTGAACGAATTTTTTCGAGGATCTGGACTGAAGTGCTTCCTGCAAAATCAGGTTCTACACCCGAATTAATGTGGGGGAGTATAAGATTAGTTCGTTGCTTTGATGCTTTGTTTATCATGGATGAGTCTAGCCATTCGCTAAACCTACAGTGTGGTGATGATCAAAGCGAGATAGATTTTGACCTACTCAACGATCAAACTATTGAGCTTAGATTGTGGGATGAGCAGTCGAAACGAGATCGTTTCGGTGGGCGAAGAAAATCTGAGTGGGCGAAGCGTTTATTCTTAACGCCTTGGCGCAAGGAAAGCGCTGTGTTTGTATTTAAAGAAGGGCAAGAACTTGGAATTTTTGATGTAAAACGCAAGGTTTTTATCGCTAAGTTATAGTTACTCTCTCGCAATACAAAAGCTTCAAATATTTAAAATTCCGACTACTGTTACCCGACACATGTTCTCTCGGGAGATGGTTTATGCCTTCTACATGGATCGTGCTATTGCTGTTCACGTCTTTCTTTGCTCATGGCTCAAACTTTGTGCATCTCAACGGTTCTGGCGCAAGCTTTCCTGAGCCTATCTATCAAAAATGGTTTAAAGATTTCAGTTATCGCGATAACGATGCGCGGATCAATTACGAGGCTGTCGGGTCTGGTGATGGAATATCTCAATTCATCAACGGGGATGTTGATTTCGCGGTCAGTGACTTAGCGATGAGTGACGAGCAGTTGAGTTACTTGGAGCAGGGCGCACTGATGGTGCCTTTGATTGCTGGACAAGTTTCTTTAATGTATAGCTTGCCCTCCGTTTCAGATTTAAAACTCTCACGAGACGTGTATTCACGTATTTTTCTCGGCGAGATTCAATATTGGGATCACCCAGATATTCAGACAAGCAATCCAGGTATTCAATTGCCAGCAACGCCCATTAGCGTAGTCGTGCGATCTGATGCATCCGGCTCTAGCTTTTTGTTTAGCAATCATCTGGCTTTAGTTAGCGAGAGTTTTCGAAATAACGTAGGAGCATCAAAGTTACCAGAGTGGAGTGACCAGCCTTATTTCTTATCAGCTTTGCATAATCAGGGGGGGCACAGCTTTTGTGCGTCAGACAGAGGGTGCTATTGGTTATGTTGAGTAGGGATACGCCAAGTTAACGCGTCCGCCAACAGCCTTACTCGAAAATAGAGATGGAAAATTTGTTAGGGCGGGAGCTGAATCTGGTAAGGCTGCGTTGAGCAATGTGACGTTCCCAAGTTCAAACTTACTTCAGTCTGATGTGCCGGATCTTCGTTCGTGGGAGTTTGATCCTGCGGGCGAGGCGTCTTATCCGATCGCTTCGTTTACGTGGTTGATCTTTCCTGAGAAAATGCCTGCTGGGCAGTCTGAAGTCGTTCGGCGTTTAGTTGAGTATTGTTTGACGGATGGACAGTCCTTAGCGGAGAGAATGGGCTATATTCCGCTGCCAGAGAATGTTGTGGCTTTAGTCAGACACGCAGTGCAGTTTATCGAATAAACCGCACTGCATGAGCACTAGGATAGCGTCGCAACCATCACAGCTTTGATCGTGTGCATACGGTTTTCGGCTTGATCAAAGACGATGCTTGCTTCGCTCTCGAATACGTCTTCAGTCACTTCTAGTCCGTTCAAGCCAAAAGTTTCTTCTATTTCTTTTCCAACACGCGTTTCGTTATTGTGAAATGCCGGTAAGCAGTGCATAAATTTGCTGTTTGGGTTGTTAGTGAGCGCCATTAGTTCTTTATTTACTTGATAAGGCTTCATCAGGCTAATGCGCTGTTGCCATGCTTCTTGCGGTTCTCCCATCGATACCCATACGTCTGTATAGATAAAGTCTGCATCTTTAACACCGGCTTCAACATCGCTGGTAAGAGTGATACTGGCTCCGCTCTCAGAGGCAATGGCTTCACAACGTTCTACGAGTGATTCTTCTGGATGATATCCCTCTGGCGCGACTAGGCTAATGTTCATACCCATCTTTGCAGCGCCGACCATCAAAGAATTTCCCATGTTATTGCGAGCGTCACCAAGGTAAGCAAATTTAATGTCTTTTAAGGCTTTGTCACTGTGTTCTTGCATGGTTAGAAAATCGGCAAGAATTTGCGTGGGATGAAATTCGTCAGTGAGGCCGTTCCAAACTGGAACGCCAGAGAATTCTGCAAGTGATTCGACGTCGCTTTGGCGAAATCCTCGAAACTCTATGCCATCATACATGCGGCCTAAAACACGAGCAGTATCTTTAACGGTTTCTTTTTCACCCATTTGCGAGCCGCCGCCTATATATGTGACATTCGCACCTTGATCAAAAGCAGCCACTTCAAAAGCGCATCGTGTGCGTGTTGATGCTTTTTCAAATATTAGGGCAACGTTTTTATTTCGGAGTGCTTGTGTTTCTGTGCCATCTTTTTTCGCCGCTTTTAACTCGGCAGATAGCTCAAGAAGATCTGCAATCTCTGCTTGAGAAAAATCCAGTAATTTAGTGAAACTACGTCCTTTAAGTGCGTCGCTCATGCATGCCTCCGCTGCGTGATTATTATTTGGTAGGCATGAGTAATATATCGCCTACTCGCAAAGCAGTTCATCATATCAGATATAAAAAGCAAGAGAAGTATAGCTCTTGGTTATTGCATTTTAGAGCTCGAGCTAGGGCCTGGGTTATTGCGTTGAGTGAAGAGACGACCTACATCTAATAATGCAGTTGCGTTTTGCTGTCAGACTACTTTGTGAGATCTATGTATGTAAATGATTGGGTGTCAGAAACAAAAACGCCTGCAAGGTAGCAGGCGTTTTTAGTGGCGAATATCTTAATTTGCATCAGTCATGATGTGACTATCAAAAGTACGCTCACAGTATTTGCACTTCATACGCACATCTTCTTGATCCACGATCACTTTAAAACTGCTGTTGACGGGCTCGCCATGGGTGATGCAGTTACTGTTCGGGCATTTGAATACGGATTCGATTACTTCAGGTAGGGCTAGAGGAAGCTTTTTAACAACACGGTAGCCTTCAATTTGGTTAACTGTCGCATTTGGCGCATAGATCGCTAATTGGCTAGCTTGCTGTTGAGTCAAAAAGACATTCTCAATTTTGATAATGTCCTTTGCTTTCGTAGCTGAAGATGAAGACGGTAGGTTTAAGCCGATGGTGACTTTTTCTGTACCTTGTTCGATATCGAACAAACGTAGTATCTTCAATCCAACGTTCGCTGGGATATGGTCGATGACTGTGCCATTTTTGATCGCCTCGACCTGCATTTTTGTTTGCTTGTCCATAGTCATGCCCCCCTTAGTAGTCTTCGTTTAATAGTAAGGCGAGTAGTGCCTCGCGCGCATAGACGCCATTTTCGGCTTGCTCGAAATAATACGCATGCTTCGTTTTATCTACGTCAACCGTAATCTCGTCAACGCGAGGTAGAGGGTGCAATACCTTAAGATTATCCTTTGCAGGCTCGAGCATTGCTGCCGTTAGAATGTAGGCAGCCTTCATATGCACATATTCAGAGGGATCAAAACGTTCTTTCTGTACGCGCGTCATATATAGGATGTCGAGCTCTGAAATCACATTTTCCATTGAGCTATGCGCGGAGTACTTGATACCCGCCTTGTTCAACTCTTCACAAATATATTCCGGCATCGACAGTGCGTCTGGTGCAATGAAGAAAAACTCGGTGTTATTGAATTTCGCTAGTGCTTGTGTGAGAGAGTGAACGGTTCGTCCGTATTTCAGATCGCCAACAAATGCGACTTTGAGATTATCTAACGTGCCTTGCGTTTCGTAGATCGAAAATAAATCTAACAAGGTCTGTGTAGGGTGTTGATTTGCTCCGTCGCCACCATTAATCACCGGCACGCCGTTACTGAATTCGCTTGCTAGGCGAGCAGCGCCTTCTTGAGGGTGTCGCATTACAAAGGCATCGACATACGATGCAATCACTTGTACAGAGTCTGCGAGTGTTTCACCTTTTTTCGCGAGAGAAGTATTACCACCGTTATCGAAACCAACAAAGGTGCCGCCCAAGCGTTGAATCGCTGTTTCAAACGACAGACGTGTTCGCGTCGATGGTTCGAAGAAGCAGCTCGCAATGACTTTGTCTTTTAATGCGGTATTGTCTGGATTGCTTTTGAGTCTTTCGGCGGTCTTGACGATAGTCTCGAGTTCTTCACGAGACAATTCGGGTATGGAAATAATGTGTTTTTTAAACAGCATATTTGGCATCAGGTATCTCTCTTTCTAAAAAGATAATGAAGGTTTGTGTCTAATCTTTAGGCACTAAATAGCCACCCTCATTATCATGAGGATGGCTATGATACCAAACCTAGTGCGCCCACTTAACCGCTAGACGGCCATTTAATTCTTGCCCGCCAAATTTAAAGTAGCCTTGGCCTTGTTAATTTGTTGATAAACGAACATTTTCGCCGGCATAAGGGGCATCTGGATTAGTGTACTTGAGTTCACCCAGTACTTGTCCATTTTTCGCCCATGCTAACCAGTTAAAGCCATTTTCAACACTAACAAAGCAAATCCCGCCAGGAATATCGCCGTCTGAATAACGAATACCGAGGTCATACACGATATTATCGTTTAGCTTGCGTGTTAGTGTCGCACTTGGATTTAGCCCAAGATTTGGATGCACTCGCTCACCCAGATCTTTGATGTTGTTGCAAGAGAACGCATCGTAAGATCGGATCGCAAATTCTTTTTGCGCATGCGAAATGCTGTCATAACATAGTCCTCCACTTATACCTTCGCCACTAAGACGAGCGCCAAGTAAGTACAGAGGTTGAGCAGGAACCTTTTCTCCGTTCTCATCAAATGTTGTTTCAGCACACGATTGATAAGTGACGCCATTTTTGAAGCTCTTTTGATAGGCAATCTTTGTTAGTCCTTCACCAATTGGTTTTGCATTGCTGCACTCATACCCGCTGTTGACCGGCGGAGTTATGATTGGATGATCTGGTTCCGGGTCGACTGGAGGGTCAACCGGATCAGGATCACTTGGCTCCGGATCAATTGGAGGATCAACTGGATCGCTTGCCACTGATACCATCACGACAGCCTGCGGTAGCTACTAGGATTGGTAGTGCCACAAATAATGTAAAAATAAGTTTTTTGTTGTCATGGTTAATCTCCGACATCTCTTAAAATAAGAGGTGGGGTCGTGACTAGGTGGTTATTTATCAACGCCTGAAGAGAAGGTGGGAGGAACATCAAATATTACTTTGCTTCACCACTGTGATTCTTGTTACAAATTTACCAATCGGTCAACTTTAAAAAATAGTAACGCGCTGACAAATAACAAAAAATGCAAATTCTTGTTACATGATGATGAGCTTTATTGTGCATTGTTTCGAGGGTAGGTTTGGGGCATAAAAAAACCCCACCGAAGCGAGGGTTTGTGTCGTTCAATTAGTGCAACTTCATATTACACGATTGTACCTACTGTTAGTGTACCCATAATCAACACTGCAAGAATTAGCAGTAGAGGCCATGTGAAGCTTAGCCACTTGTTGTATGGCACGCGACCGATCGCCAAACCGCCCATAACAACAGCAAATGTAGGGTTAACTAGATTAACTAGACCGCTTGCCGACTGAAATGCCGTGACTGCAAGATGACTAGCAACTCCAGAGAATTCGGCAAGTGGCGCCATCACTGGCATCGACAAAACTGCTAAGCCAGATGAAGACGGTACGAAGAACGACAAAAGTATTTGTACACCAAACATAGCGTTAATGAATCCAATTTCACTTAAACCACTAACCATGCCTTCAGATGCATATAAAATAGTGCCTGTCAGATTACCCGAGTCCATGATGACGACGATACCGCGCGCTAACCCGATAACCAATGCAACACCTAGTAACTCACGTGCACCTTCTACAAATGTGTTACTAAACTCTTCTTCACCCATTCTAGCGACAATCGCTACAAGAATAGAGGAGGCTAAGAATAGTGCCGACATCTCAGCCATCCACCAACCTAGTACAGATACTCCGTAAACTAGCAGGGCGAATGTTCCCGAAAAAATAAGCAAAATAATATTTTGAGTACCAGTCAAGTTATCGCTGATGCTGCTGTCAGTAGTCAGAAAATGTTTTTTGTTGCTCTCAGCCATTTCAGCGACGAGTGATTTTGACGGATCATTTTTGACCATTTTGGCGTAACGCATGACATACAAGATGCCAATCACTAAGCCTGCAACCAGAATAAATAGTCGATAGCTCAGGCCTTCAGTAAATGGAATGCCTGCAGCTTGTGATGCAATAACTGTTGCGAATGGGTTGATGGTCGACCCTAGCGTACCGATACCCGCGCCGAGCATAATGATCGCAACCGCAGTCACAGAGTCATAGCCCGCGGCGATGATGACCGGGATTATCAGGGCATAGAAGGCGAGCGTCTCCTCGGCCATGCCATAGATAGTGCCGCCTGCAGCGAAGAGTATCATTAGGATAGGAATTAGCATGATCTCCTTACCCTTCAGGCTAGTCGTAACTTTGGCTATGCCTGTATCTATCGCGCCGGTCTTGGTGACAATACCAAGGAAGCCACCAATAAATAGAACGAACAAGGCAACATCAATTGCACTTGCTTCGTAGCTACCTGGATCGTAGAAACCTGCGATAGGCGCCATGAAGATGTCTGTGAGCCCTTGCGGGTTCGGGTCGACTTCATGATATGAGCCAGAAACTGGCACTTGTCTGCCTAAATCTTCATTGTCGACCATTTCGTATTGGCCTGCGGGTAAAACCCACGTTAACGCTGCCATTACAACTATGAGGCCGAAAAGAATTGTATAGGCGGTCGGGAACTTAAACTTACCCATATACTTTCTCCTTTAGGTTAATCGGTTTTAATCGTACTCAACATCTCCGCAACGGCTTGTTACAGAAGTTCCGGCTTTGCCATCTAACATGTCTAATGCATTTTCAAGGCTGCCAATGCATGACGTACCACCCGTAGCGCGTGCAAATTCACAAGCTGCTTCAACTTTTGGTCCCATTGAACCGGCAGGGAAGTTAAACTCAATCATCTGATTGGGGGATGCTTTGCGAATCGCACGTTGATTGTCTGTACCCCAGTCGAGATACACAGAGTCAACGTCGGTGAGTACTAAGAATGCGTCAGCTTCAATCTCGCGAGCGAGTAGTGCAGCTGCACGGTCTTTATCGATAACAGCTTCTACACCAGCCAATGTGCCGTCAGCTTGGTACATGGTTGGAATGCCACCGCCGCCAGCGCAAATCACGATAACGCCTTGATCGATTAGCATCTTGATGACGCCGATTTCAAAAATACGTTGTGGCAAAGGTGAAGGAACAACGCGACGCCAGTATTTGCCGTCGGGCTTCACGACCCAGTTGCGCTCCTCCGCTAAACGTTTGGCTTGCGCTTCATCGTATACGGGGCCAATGAATTTAGTCGGATCTTTAAATGCTTCGTCGTTTGGATCGACTTCAATTTGAGTAAGAATGGTCGCAAATGCTTGCTCAGCAGGCATGATGTTTCCCATCTCTTGCTCGATCATATAGCCGATTTGACCGACAGACTCTGCTCCCAGTACATCTAGTGGATAGGGGGCAGCGCCATCAAACGCTGCGGCTTGTAGTGCGAGTAAGCCTACTTGAGGTCCGTTACCGTGAGCGATGATAAGCTCGTGTTCTTTTGCGATAGCTGCTAACGATTTAGCAGCTTTCGCAATGTTGATTTTCTGATTTTCAGCGGTCATTGCTTCGCCTCGTTGAAGCAAAGCGTTGCCGCCGAGCGCAACAACCACTCTCATCTTATTGGTCTCCCAGTGTTGCAACCATGACAGCTTTAATTGTGTGCAGGCGGTTTTCTGCTTGCTCAAAACTAATGTTGTATGGAGATTCGAAAACATCGTCGTTCACTTCTAATCCATTGAGGCCATATTCAGCTTCAATTTCTGCACCCACAATTGTTTCATTGTTGTGGAATGCTGGTAGGCAGTGCATGAACTTCACATTTGGGTTTTTGGTTTTGTTAATTACATCAAGATTTACCTGATAAGGTGTCATTAAACCAACGCGCTCTTTCCATGCTTCTTTAGGTTCCCCCATTGATACCCATACATCCGCGTACAAGTAGTCAGCACCTTCAACACCTTCTGCTACGTCTTCAGTAAGGTTGATTTTTGCACCAGTTTCTTTTGCTATTGCCTGGCACTCTTTTATAAGCCACTCTTTAGGCCAGTATTCTTTTGGTGCAACAAGACTGATTTCCATGCCCATTTTAGCTGCGCCAACCATGAGTGAGTTGCCCATGTTGTTGCGTGCATCGCCAAGATATGCAAACTTCATATCGCTAAGGGGCTTGCCGTTGCCCCATTCTTGCATAGTAAGGAAGTCCGCAAGAATTTGAGTTGGGTGCCATTCATCAGTCAGGCCGTTCCAAACTGGTACGCCAGAATAGTCAGCTAGATCTTGAACGTCCTTTTGACGAGATCCGCGGAATTCAATTCCGTCATACATGCGACCTAGAACGCGTGCAGTGTCCTTGACTGACTCTTTGTGCCCCATTTGAGAACCGCCTCCAATATAGGTTACGTTAGCCCCTTGGTCGAAGGCTGCTGTCTCAAATGCGCAGCGAGTGCGAGTTGAGGTTTTCTCGAAAATCAAGCAGATGTTTTTTCCGCATAAACGAGGTTGTTCGGTACCCGCATATTTGGCTTGCTTTAGGTCCCGAGACAGATCCAACATGTAACGAATTTCGCGAGGAGTAAAATCTAAAAGTTTTAAAAAGCTGCGGTTTTTTATATTAAAAGCCATATCTCTATTCCTTAATTCTGTAAATCGTTCAGTGAAACAAACGACTAAATGTCGTCACGCTCAATTGGGCAACTCATGCAGCGAGCACCGCCGCGTCCTCGACCTAACTCATCACCTGGTATCGCAATAAACTTGATTCCAGCTTTTTCAATATTATCGATCGTGTAGTGGTTACGTTCATAACCAACAACAACGCCCGGACGAATAGTGAGCACATTATTAGCGTCGTTCCATTGTTCCCGTTCGGCTGCGAATACGTCGCCACCAGTAGGAATCATGCGAACAGAGTCGTTGCCTGTAATACGTGCTAAAGTTTTAAAGAAGCCTTTTTGTTGCGTACAAACAATGTCACCGTTGTCACCAGGAGTTAAGCTGTAGTGAATGTTTTGGTCCGATACAACGCCTGGATAGTAGGTGAAGCAGTCTCGATCCATATGTGTTAACACGGTGTCTAAGTGCATTGCTGCACGAGATTTACCAAGATCTATTGCTATGACTTCATCGGCTCCGCCTCTGGAGAATAAGCTTTTAGCCAACATTTCAATTCCTTGAGGGGTTGTTCGCTCAGAAATACCGATAAGTACTTTGCCGTTACCGATGATTTCAACGTCACCACCCTCAATCGTCGCGCCTTCATAGACGCGTTCTTCACCGCCATACCAAACTTCAAATTTTTCTTTCTTGAACATTGGGTGATAACGATAAACCGCTTTGAAATGAACTGTTTCGCGCTGTCGAGCAGGTTTCATCATTGGATTGATTGAAACGCCACCATATACCCAGCAAGAAGTATCACGCGTAAATAAGTGGTTTGGGAGCGGGTCTATGACAAAACTAGTTTTCTCCAGCTCCGAGCCCAGCAAAGATTTTGGCGCTGCTTTTAAGAGCTTGGGATCTATGTCTGCAATGGCGACACCGCCAGTCAAGTGTTTGGCAAACTGGTGGTCGTCCTGATTTTCCATGAATGCTCGAACCTCTTTGGCCATGGTCGGTCCGAAACGTAGTTCAGAGCATTGTTGATCGAGAATCCATGCTTTGGCTTGCGCATCAGCAATGGTTTCTTGAAGTAAATCATTCAGTAAGAATGTTTCTACGTCATGTTGTTCGAGCGTTTTTCTGAAGGTGTCGTGTTCTTCTCCGGCTTTGCCTAGGCGAAGAACATCATCAAAAAGTAGCTCATCGCAGTTGCTTGGTGTTAAACGCGATAAACTAAGCTGTGGTCGGTGAAGAATGACGCGACGAAGCCTTCCAATCTCTGAACCAACGTGTAATCTGCTCATAGCTTTCCTCCAACTTAGCGTAATAAATGGTTACGCAATTGATAAACAAAACTGTTTTCAACGAATCGCTACTAGCACACTTTATAAGTTGTTTTAATATCTAATTTCTTGCCCAATTGTTGAGTGAATGACTGCTATTTAAATAGGTCATTGCTTAGTAAATTTTTAGCAAGCGTCATTTGATAAGAGGCCGCATGTCGTGGTTGCTGATCCGTTTGTCGCTCTGAAGACTAAAACTGTCAACGAGAATTTCTTGCCAAATTGTGAATAATTGTCTTGGTTGCAATTATTAATTTACTAATATTTTTTAGTTGTCTACATGCTCCCATTGCGCCCATACAAATACAGGGACACTTGCCATTAATAATATGGTTCCCCAGTAAACAACCTCTGGCCCTGAACCAATAATCGCGCCAATTACATAGCTAAATGCAATGACCGTAATGCCCAGATGGCGTGTCCACTGAAAGTTTTGAGTGCCTTTCCTAGAAAGGTGAATCATAATGCTCGCTAGTGAGCAAAAAAGATAAGGGATCAAACTTGATAGCGATGCAAGTAAAATAATAAACGTGAAAAGTTTAACCAGATCGCCTGTGAAGTTAGCTAACACTAAAAGTGATATCAACACGGTTGAAATTGTGACTCCCCAGATAGGGCGCCCTTTTGCGTCTTCCTTGCAAAAGATTTTAGGAAATAGCTTTTTCTTGGCAGCGACATAAGGCACCTCAGCTTGAATAAGCATCCAGCCATTTAACGATCCGAGTACCGAAATAATGGCGCCAATCGCAATAAAGTGGAAAGCCCAGCTACCCCATAAGGCGCCCGCCGCATCCGCAAAAGGGGCGGTACTTTTTTGAAGTTCGGCAGGAGACATAATGCCGAATATTGCGGCAGATACAACAAAATAAAGAATTGCGACAAACAAAGTGCCGTAAATAGTAGCTCGAGGGATATTCTTTTCAGGATTCTTTACGTCACCAGCAGGAACGGTTGCAGATTCGAGTCCCAAAAATGCCCACAAAGTAATGGAGCAGGTGGCCAAGATTGCATTGAATGTAGGCAGTTCACTGACATTACTCACTGCATAATTGCTCGGCTCGAAGTAAAAGAAACCTGCAAAGGCAAATAATGCCAACGGTATTAACTTTAAAATAGTTGTGATTACTTGAATTAAACCTACAGATTTCAGTCCTTGTAGGTTAATAAAATAGAGTAACCATACTGTCCCTAGCGTCACGATTACTGCGAGTCCGGAATTATCTTTAAGTTCAGGAACGAAAGCAGTTAGATAACTTGTGAATGCAACCGCAAGACCGGCGTTTCCGGTCCAGGCCGCAATCCAGTGTCCCCAACCCACCAAAAAACCAGCAAATTTTCCAAAACCTTCTTCGGTATATGCAAGCGGGCCACATGCTTTTGGTGAATCGAGCGCTAAGCGAGCGAAGACAAATGCTAATAAAACAGAGCCCGCACCAGTGATCGCCCAGCCCCACAGCGATATCGGACCGAAGTCACTCAGTGATGATGGCAAGAGGAATATTCCTGAGCCAATCATGTTGCCAATGACAAGAGATACGCAGACCCAAAAGCCTATTTTGTGATTTTTGCTCTGTTCGTTGGCCAAAAGTAATTACCTGAAGGCTAATATCTTGCTGAACCTTAGTCGCTGTTTCTGAATAGTCTAGAAATATTATGTTTCAGCGGTGCTGAGGTTTGTTATGCCTTTGTTACGGCAGTTTGCGTACCGATAACTTGCATATGGTGGGCTTTGTCTGTAAGATGCGCGGCTCGAAAAACTGCGGGTTATATTAAGCTGCTAGCATTTACAGGCGACTTGATAAATTCGTTTAATTTGTAACTCCTTGCTTTAAAAAGAATTATTCGATTTAAGGCTATATATCCAAAGGGAGCATTTATGCGTCACTATGAGATCGTATTTCTGGTACACCCTGATCAGAGCGAACAGGTACCAGGTATGGTTGAGCGATACAGCAACCTAATCACTAATGGCGGTGGTCAAGTTCACCGTTTAGAAGATTGGGGTCGTCGTCACTTGGCATACCCGATCAACAAAATCCACAAAGCACACTACATCTTGATGAACATCGAGTGTGGCAGTGAAGTGCTTGATGAGCTTTCTCATAACTTCCGATTCAACGATGCAATCATTCGTGAGTTGGTAATCCGCCGTAAAGAAGCGATTACTGAAGAATCTGCGATCAAAGCATCTCAAAACCGCGACGATCGTCGTCCACAGCGTCAAGAAGCGCCAAAAGCTGAAGCTCCTGCAGCAGCTGAAAGCCAAGACGCAGCGGCAGACGATAGCGCTGAAGCATCAGAAGAGTAATTCGGAATTAGGAGAAGACTATGTCTCGTTTTTTACGTCGTCGTAAGTTCTGCCGTTTCACCGCAGAAGGCGTTAAAGAGATCGATTATAAAGATCTTGATACTTTGAAAGGCTACATCACTGAAACTGGAAAAATCGTTCCTAGCCGTATTACCGGTACTAAAGCGAAATACCAGCGTCAGTTGGCTACAGCAATCAAGCGTGCGCGCTACGTTGCATTGTTGCCTTACACAGATAACCACCACGAGTAATGGTGGCGTTGCCCTTTTGGGTAACTACAAATTTACTTGAATACTTGAGGAAGCGCTTAAATGCGTGAATTAGCCCGGTTTGCCATGAAGGGGCCGTTAAATGCGTCAGGCATTGCCTTTGCCGCGTGTTTGGTTCCAATGATGTTCTGGCTTGGTGCCGCTACAGTAGCTTTGGTGACTTTGCGTCACGGCACATCTAAGGGACTCAATGTATTCGCATGGGCGATGGCCCCCGCGTTGGGGTGGTGGCTCGGATTGCAAGATCCAACAGCACTTGTTGTAGTCATTCTTAGTTTTGCATTAGCGCAGATTTTGAGAGTGACTGTGGCAATGAATCGTACTTTGCTGTTTGGCTTCGGATTAAGCGTGTTAGTTGGTGTATTAACGCCGATTATTATGCCTGGAGCCTTAGATATGTTGCAGGTTGTTTCGGATGAGCTTCTGAAACAAATCGCAGTAGACTCGCAAATCGAAGTAAACGAAGAATTTCGTGCTTCGTTCCAAGATCTCATGATCGCGAGTTTCGCAGCATCATTTTATTTGATGAGCATTGGGTCATTGTTTTTGGCTCGGTCTTGG
>NZ_LWFH01001788.1:0-655 GCF_001635725.1 Oleiphilus sp. HI0066 | reverse complement strand
ATCTGGGGATCAGCCAACTGCCATCGCGGGTTTAGTCGATGGCATTGATGATGGATTAATGCACCAAACCTTACTTGGTGTTACGGGATCAGGTAAGACATTTACCATTGCAAATGTCATCGAAAAGATTCAACGGCCAACCATCATCATGGCGCATAATAAAACCTTAGCAGCACAACTCTATGGCGAGTTTAAGGAGTTTTTCCCCGACAATGCAGTTGAATACTTTGTATCGTATTACGACTATTACCAGCCTGAAGCATATGTTGCTGCATCGGATACATTCATCGAGAAGGATGCGTCAGTCAACGAGCACATTGAGCAAATGCGATTGTCCGCGACGAAGGCGTTGATGGAGCGTCAAGACACAATAATCGTAGCGACTGTATCCGCGATCTATGGTCTGGGCGATCCTAAATCCTACATGAAAATGATGCTCCACCTAGATCGTGGTGAAATTACAAATCAGCGCAAGATTCTTCAGCGTCTAGCCGAATTACAGTACACAAGAAACGATATGGAACTTCAGCGCGCAACATATCGCGTCAGGGGGGATGTCATTGATGTATTCCCGGCCGAGTCAGAGCGGGATGCAGTTCGTATTGAGTTGTTTGATGATGAGGTAGAGCAGTTATCTGAGTTTGATCCGCTTACC
>NZ_LWFH01001787.1:0-399 GCF_001635725.1 Oleiphilus sp. HI0066 | reverse complement strand
CTCACTCATTGTTGGTTTCGCGTATTGCTGCGCCTTTACACGGACTTTAAAACTTCCGTTTGATGCTTGCTGCAATCGCTTTGTTAACGATCCAGCATCGAGTACCCACGATTGCCAAACCCGAGGAATAAAAGAAGAAGGTACACGCCGGTAGGAATGCCAATGAAAATGTTCGGTTTGCAATTTACACCTTGCTGATAGCAGAAGAAATGAGCACATTTTTATGGGCACTCACTAGGTCAGCGCAAAGTATAACGAAGGCCGCTTATATAAACCACGGATCTGATCAGCCATTGAGAGACTCGGAGATATCCGATACATTAGCCGACCATTGAATTCCTTCCAACAGAAACAAAGAGGAACACCATGAAAAAATGGCTTTGTGTAGTATGCGGCCTT
>NZ_LWFH01001786.1:0-813 GCF_001635725.1 Oleiphilus sp. HI0066 | reverse complement strand
TCAAGTTGCTCTTCAAGCGCATCAACCTTACCGCTTAACTCTTCGTTCTCGAGATTCGCTTTATCGAGCTGCTCCAGAGCAATATTCATTTCACCCTGAGACACACCAGTAGCGTTTGAACCTTGAGGATCTGAACCCGCTGAATCAGATGCTTTTGAATCTTTATCTGGAACAACTAGCTTAAGTTGATCCTGATTCGCCGCAGGCTTTTGTGTTTTCGGAGCTGGTTGAATTGAAGGCTTAGAGGAAGAAGTCGGAGTCTTGGTCTTTGGCTTTCTTAGAGCAGCATTTTGCTCAATAACCGAATTGATCGCCTGATAAGCACTACGCGATGTCATTTGATCGCGCGTTGGCAAGCGCAGAATTTGGCCCGCTTTCATCTTATTGATATTTCCATCAATAAAAGCGTCAGGATTCAAATCCTGAATCGCAAGCATCACTTGTTGCGGACTAACATTCCGATCTGGACGAATGCCTGTCGCGATATCCCAAAGCGTATCTGTTGATTTAGTTGGCCCGTACGTCTCGTTACCAGCCAAGGCACCGGCTTTCGGTTTCACGCTAGAACGCACTGCCAAGTTATCTCCTTTTTCAACGGATGCAGGTGCAGAAACTTGCGGTTTTGCTTGTTGAGAGGCTGCAGGGCTAGCAACGACAGGTTTGTCTTCTGCGAAAACTGGCGGATCGATCAACAGAGCGTATTCACGCAATAAACGACCGCTTGGCCAAATTACTTCAACAAGAAAGTTAATGAACGGTTCACGGACTGGCTTTTTGGTTGTGAGAACCACTTTTGGCTCGCCACTCTCATTG
>NZ_LWFH01001785.1:0-569 GCF_001635725.1 Oleiphilus sp. HI0066 | reverse complement strand
CACGGTCTGCATGCTGTATTAGAGACGTGTAGTCTTTCCCGTCAGCAGGAAATGTTGTTGCACTGATCGAAATAGAGTAATCTTCATAAGCAATATTTTTACTTAGCTCACTCGCATACCTTGCGGTAATGAATTTTAGTTTTGAGTTGTTTTTCAACTCAGATATGACAACCACGAACTCATCACCACCGATTCGAGCACATAAGTCTTCTTGACGAGTTAAAGCACTGATTCGTTTTGCGATGCTCTTGAGTACTGCTTCCCCTGCCTCATGCCCGTGTAGATCATTAATTGGTTTGAAGTTGTTCAGGTCAATAAACAAGATTGCGAACAAACGGTTTGATCTATGTGAACTACTGATGAGCATGTTCACGAATTCTTCGAGTTTGCGTCTTGTAGATAAGCCCGTTAACTGATCATGCGTCGCTTCCTTGACCAGCTTTTCGCACAGCGAAACTTCTTTGCTAATGTCGCGCTTTGACTTCCCGGCCGATACCAATGATTTTAGTATCCCCTGTATCAAGGTAATTTTGAATATATTGATCATGATGTTTAGCTAAGTTGTCAGC
>NZ_LWFH01001784.1:0-759 GCF_001635725.1 Oleiphilus sp. HI0066 | reverse complement strand
TAAGGAAATTTGCGAAATTACGCCGCCCGAGGTAACTTACCAAAACATTTCTGCTGACGGAACGCGCAAATGGGTTATGCGTATGCCTGGTGGTAGCAGTATAGAAACTGTTTTGATTCCTGAGGGTAATCGCGGAACGTTATGTGTTTCATCTCAGATTGGATGTGCGTTGGACTGCAGTTTTTGCTCAACTGGCAAGCAAGGCTTTAACCGAAACTTAAGTACTGAAGAAATTGTGGGGCAGATTTTCAATGCGATTGCCTCATTCGAAGGGATTGATCGAAACAAAGAGCGTCCAGTTACAAATGTTGTGTTCATGGGTATGGGCGAGCCACTTCTAAATTTCGATAACGTCATGGATGCCGTAAATCTCATGATGGACGATCTTGCTTATGGGATTTCTAAGCGGCGTCTTACGGTGAGTACTGCGGGTGTAGTGCCTGCGATTGATAAAATGAGCGAAGTGACGGATGCAAGTATCGCGATCTCCTTGCATGCGCCAAATGATGAGTTACGAAATGAATTGGTACCTGTAAATAAAAAGTACCCAATTGACGTGCTAATGACCTCGGTAAAGAATTACCTGAGTGGATTGCCAGACAAGCGTAAAGCGACCATAGAATACACATTGCTCGCTGGCGTGAATGATCGTAAAGAGCATGCCCAACAGTTAATTGAAGTATTGAAAGGTTTGCCTTGTAAAATCAATTTGATCCCATTTAACCCGTTTCCGCATAGCGGGTATAAAAAGCCAAGCAA
>NZ_LWFH01001783.1:0-652 GCF_001635725.1 Oleiphilus sp. HI0066 | reverse complement strand
TCCTCGGTCATTAAGCTTTCATCGCGCGTGACACCATGGCTTCTCAGTAACTCTAGTTTTTTTGCGAGCTCATCGTTATTGGTTAGAGCTGCTCCACCTTCAGCTGTAGTCACTATCTTAACTGGATGGAAACTGAATACAGTTATGTCTGAGTATTTACAATCGCCAGTTTTTGAGTTCTTGTATCGAGCGCCAACTGCGTGAGAGGCATCTTCAATTATTTTAAAGCCATATTGTTTTGATAATTGATAGATTTTTTCCATGTCACAAGGTTGGCCACATAAGTGAACAACAACGATAACTTTTGGGAGAGTTCCTTCGGCTTTTGCTTGCTTTAACTTGCTTTCAAGTTTCGTAGGGCACATGTTGTATGTAGCTGGATCGATATCTACAAAATCAATGTATGCACCGCAATATAGCCCGCAGTTTGCAGAGGCTACGAATGTAATAGGGCTTGTCCAAAGGTAATCCCCTTGCCTTAAGCCAAGTGCTAAACAAGAAATATGTAGGGCTGAAGTGGCACTGTTAACAGAAAATGCATACTCGGCACCACAAGCCTGAATTAAGCTGTTCTCGAAGGCAGGGACTTGGGGGCCTTGAGTGAGAAAATCTGACTTTAGGACATTGATAACGGAATCAATATCTTCTTGGC
>NZ_LWFH01001782.1:0-1047 GCF_001635725.1 Oleiphilus sp. HI0066 | reverse complement strand
AGTTTGGAACGGCCTGACTGATGAATGGCACCCAACTCAAATTCTTGCGGACTTCCTTACTATGCAAGAATGGGGCAACGGCAAGCCCCTTAGCGATATGAAGTTTGCATATCTTGGCGATGCACGCAACAACATGGGCAACTCACTCATGGTTGGCGCAGCTAAAATGGGCATGGAAATCAGTCTTGTTGCACCAAAAGAATACTGGCCTAAAGAGTGGCTTATAAAAGAGTGCCAGGCAATAGCAAAAGAAACTGGTGCAAAAATCAACCTTACTGAAGACGTAGCAGAAGGTGTTGAAGGTGCTGACTACTTGTACGCGGATGTATGGGTATCAATGGGGGAACCTAAAGAAGCATGGAAAGAGCGCGTTGGTTTAATGACACCTTATCAGGTAAATCTTGATGTAATTAACAAAACCAAAAACCCAAATGTGAAGTTCATGCACTGCCTACCAGCATTCCACAACAATGAAACAATTGTGGGTGCAGAAATTGAAGCTGAATATGGCCTCAATGGATTAGAAGTGAACGACGATGTTTTCGAATCTCCATACAACATTAGTTTTGAGCAAGCAGAAAACCGCCTGCACACAATTAAAGCTGTCATGGTTGCAACACTGGGAGACCAATAAGATGAGAGTGGTTGTTGCGCTCGGCGGCAACGCTTTGCTTCAACGAGGCGAAGCAATGACCGCTGAAAATCAGAAAATCAACATTGCGAAAGCTGCTAAATCGTTAGCAGCTATCGCAAAAGAACACGAGCTATCATCGCTCACGGTAACGGACCTCAAGTAGGCTTACTCGCACTACAAGCCGCAGCGTTTGATGGCGCTGCCCCCTATCCACTAGATGTACTGGGAGCAGAGTCTGTCGGTCAAATCGGCTATATGATCGAGCAAGAGATGGGAAACATCATGCCTGCTGAGCAAGCATTTGCGACCATTCTTACTCAAATTGAAGTCGATCCAAACGACGAAGCATTTAAAGATCCGACTAAATTCATTGGCCCCGTATACGATGAAGCGCAAGCCAAACGTTTAGCGGA
>NZ_LWFH01001781.1:0-1072 GCF_001635725.1 Oleiphilus sp. HI0066 | reverse complement strand
AGATTCCATACCACTACGTTCCTGTCACAAAAGAAACAAAACCGCAGGCATTTAAGCAAATCGAAGAGTTGGTCGATTCTTACGAAACGGATTTAGTCGTGCTTGCGCGTTATATGCAGATACTACCTCCAGATTTGTGTGAGCGTTATGAGGGAAGGGTGATTAATATTCACCATAGTTTCTTGCCAAGTTTCGCGGGTGCAAAACCTTATCATCAGGCTTATGATCGTGGTGTGAAGTTGATCGGCGCAACGTGTCATTACGTGACGCAAGATCTCGATGAGGGGCCGATTATTGATCAGGATGTGATTCGTATTAATCACAGTGATACGATCGAAGATATGGTNCGCCTAGGCAAGGATGCAGAGAAGACTGTGTTGGCGCGTGGCTTGCGATTGCATATTGAAGATCGTGTTATCATTCATGAAAACAAAACGGTCGTATTCGCGTAAATTTCAGTTCTAAGGCGCGACTTTCTGTTGCGCTTTCTTCGCTTTCAGATCTTATTCAAAAATAGTGCGTTAACAAGCCCTCTAAAACGCGCTAAATGCTCTCTTTTGTTTTGTGCTTATGGTATAGTGCGTTGATTAATTTTGCGCTAACTTCCAAAATTGCTTTTGGTTTCAGTAAAACGCAAAGAAAGGCAAAGCGCTTCAATTTTTGCCTAATAACGATAAGTGCTCTAAGAGCATTACAAAAACGATCGAAATGAAAGGAATGCACTCCCTATGAGTGATCACGCTAAAGAAATCCTTCCCGTAAATATTGAAGATGAGTTGAAGCAGTCATACCTTGATTACGCGATGAGCGTAATCGTTGGTAGAGCATTGCCAGATGCTCGTGATGGTTTGAAACCTGTTCACCGACGTGTTCTTTTCGCAATGAGTGAATTGAACAACGATTGGAACAAAGCATACAAAAAGTCTGCTCGTGTTGTTGGTGATGTGATCGGTAAATACCACCCACATGGTGATTCTGCGGTCTACGATACAATTGTTCGTATGGCTCAGCCATTTTCTCTTCGTTACACATTGGTAGATGGTCAGGGTAACTTCGGTTCTATCGATGGGGA
>NZ_LWFH01001780.1:0-699 GCF_001635725.1 Oleiphilus sp. HI0066 | reverse complement strand
GATCATCAAGCTTTAATTCGTTCACTAAACGGTCAAACGCATCCGCCTGCTCTTGCAATGAGCGGCTTCGACGATCATCTGCGCTCGAAAAGTGAGTCATTAGCATTTCTAACTGAATATTTGCGCCGTCTAATAACTCAATACAACGCTTGGTTTGCTCGACCGTTAAGCCCAAACGATGCATACCCGAATCGATTTTTAACCAGACCTTGCCATCAAAGTTTTGTGCAACCAGCATGCTCACTTGCTCAGGCCGATGGATAACATAACTCACGTTGTGCTGAGCTAAACTCTCGATGCAGTCCGCTTCGAATGGCCCTTCAAGTAAGAGAATTTCACCATCAAAACCTAGCGAGAAAATTGTTGCAGCTTCTTCAGCACAGGCAACGGCTAAGCGGCGACCTTGAAATGATGAAATGAGATTCTTAACGCCGTGACCATAGGCATCTGCCTTTACGACAAGAATGGTCTCGGCACTATTGGCAAGGCCGGATAGGTAGGCAATGTTTTGTTCAAATGCTTGTTGGTCTATAAGAGCTACAGCAGGTCGAGCCATCGCAAAAAACCTTAGAATTCGTTGTTATAATCCACGTGTGACAGATCGTTGAACTTGGTGAATTCGCCTTGGAACTGAAGACGGATCTTACCAATTGGCCCGTTACGCTGCTTACCAATGATAATTTCAGCAAGCCCTTTATC
>NZ_LWFH01001779.1:0-679 GCF_001635725.1 Oleiphilus sp. HI0066 | reverse complement strand
AGGCGATGAAGTGTTTGTGGACCGAATATTACATCAACATATGGGGCGCGATCTCGGATAGCTTCGCCTTCTTGGCTTGCTACGCAGCCGCCAACGCCGATCGTCAGTTCTGGATTTGTTTCTTTTAACTTCTTCCAACGACCAAGTTGGTGGAAAACCTTTTCTTGTGCTTTTTCACGAATAGAACAAGTGTTCAGCAACAAAATGTCTGCATCGTCAGGAGTGTCTGTCAACTCAACATCTTGATCGTCTTGAAGTAGATCTGCCATGCGCGCTGAATCATATTCGTTCATTTGGCAACCATGGGTTTTGATAAACAGCTTTTTGGTCATCGAAACTCTTAATACTCTTACGTGAAAAAAAGGGCGTGAATTATATCTAGTTAAACGCCCGAATTATAGCGGTTTTTTGTTACATGTGTTGGCAGGTTTCAGCGATGTTCTGAGCTGCTAAATGACTGACATTCGTTCGTTTTGTGCTATGATTCGCGACCTCGTTTTATCCGGTTTAGTAATGTTGTTTTATGGCTGCCAAGAAAACTTATAAAGTTGTTTTTTATAATCAGGACGAAGTGTTCGAAATATACGCTGCGCACGTTTTCCCGTCTGAAATGTATGGTTTCATAGAGCTTGAAGAAATTCTCTTTGGTGAGCGGTCGCAATTGTTAGTTGACCCTAGT
>NZ_LWFH01001778.1:0-2837 GCF_001635725.1 Oleiphilus sp. HI0066 | reverse complement strand
TGTCAAAGAGGTGTCGATACCAAAATAAATATTAGCCAAGACAAGTAGCCACATCGGAATAAGCATGCTCACAGGCACTTCCTTGATCTTCGTAGCGTCAGCGTCTTCACTAGGCTCCTTAAAATAAGCCGCCTCGATTACCTTACCTATGTATACCACTGCGAATAAAGAGGCAACGAGCACTAAGAATGCAACAAGCCAATTGCCTTGTTCAAGCGCAGCAGTCACTAAGTACCACTTGCTAATGAAGCCTACTGTTAGAGGTACACCAATAATACTTAAGCCTGCGATCGTAAATGCACTCATAGTCCAGGGCATGCGACGACCTAAACCTTGGAACGCTGTGATCTGCACAGAGCCCATGCGATAAAAGACAGCACCCACCGCCATAAACAAGGCTGCTTTCATTAATGCATGGTTAAAGATATGAAGAAGGGAAGCGGTCAAGCCTGTCAGAGAAACCAACGAGACGCCGAGAATAATGTAGCCCACTTGCGCAACACTACTATATGCTAGCAATGTTTTTATATTACTTTGTGTGGTCGCGACGAAAGAACATTGAAAAATACCGGCTAACGCAAGAACCAAAACAATGATCTCCATGTTCATTTGTTCAAATACGTAACCCGCACCAAAAATAGTAAAGACAAATCGCAACATGACATAAATCGCGACTTTAGTAGCCGTGCCTGCCAAGAATGCCGTTACAGCTGACGGTGCAAACGAATACGCAGCAGGAAGCCACATATGCAGAGGAAATAGTGCGAGCTTAATACTCACGCCAACCATGATGAACGCAAGGCCCGTATTGATTGTTCGGTGACTTTCAACCGCCTGAATCCTCTCGGCAAGGTCAAGCATATTGAGTGTGCCGGTCTTCATATAGAGCATTCCGACACCGATCAATATAAAGGTTGCACCGATTGTGCCCATGACTAAATAGCGGAATGCAGCCGTTAAGCAACGCCTGTCGGCGGCCAAACTAACTAGGGTGTAGGTAGCAAGAGAAGAAATTTCTAAAAAGACGAATAAGTTAAATGCATCGCCAGTAATTAGGATTCCTGAGAGTCCAGCAAGACACAACAAATAAGCGCTGTAAAACAGAGGTAATTGCTTGTGAGCAACTTCACTAGCAATGCTCTCTTTTGCGAAGAGTAATACAAGTGTGGCGATCACACTAACCGTTAGCAATACAAATGCGTTGGCCGAATCAACACGCATTTCAATACCCCAAGGTGGCTCCCAACCGCCGAGTGCGTATCGAAGCGCGCCTCCATCCATTGTCGCGGACACTAGACCGAAAGAGATATAAACGCATGCACCGACGAAAAGAGTAGAAAGTAACCAGGCCGCTCGCGGTTTATTTATTAATACGACCAGTGGCGCAGCGATTAACGGCAACAATACAGGTAGAACCGCTAAGTGTTGTTCAAACATTAGATAACATCTTCCTTGTTCTGGAACTCATTTTCTTCAATCGTTCCGTAAGCGCTTTTTATTCTAAGGACTAATGACAAACCCACGGCTGTTGTGGCTACACCTACGACAATTGCCGTCAAGATCAATACGTGAGGGAGAGGATTGGAATATTGCGTCACACCTTCCGCTAAGATTGGAGCCGTGCCACCAACAACCTTTCCCATGGTGATGTACATTAAAAATACAGCGCTCTGAAAAATATTCAGGCCAACCACTTTCTTAACGAGGTTATTAGCTGTGATAACGATATACAGACCGATCATCATCAAAATAACAACGACCCAATGATTGAAGTGTTCGAAGATTAAGCTCATTGAACATTTGCCTTTTCAACTTGGCCTGCAAAGGCGTAGAAAATCCCAAGCATGACAGAGAAAACAGTAATACCAACACCGAGTTCGATAATGATTATGCCGTAATGCTGACCATCTACTGGGTCCGCTGCGAGCACGTTGTAGTCTAAAAAATTTGCACCGTTCAACATGCTCACAAGACCAACAGATGCGTATAGCAAAACGCCCACTGGAGCTAGATACTTAACAAATCGTGGACTTACAACTCCAACGGCTTTTCTTAAGCTAAAGGTGAGGGCGTAAAGAATAAATGCTGCAGCAGCGATAACTCCTGCCTGAAATCCACCGCCTGGACCAAAGTCACCATGAAATTGAACGTAGAGGGCAAACAAGATGATTAGGGGAATAGAGATTTTCGCAACCACGCGTAGCACTTTATGCTGGGTAAGGCCTTGTTCTTGCGCAAGGAGTTCCGTTGGTTTCCCGCGCACACCTAATAAACTGAATACGCCAATCGCCGCTGCAAATACAACAACTGTCTCGCCAAAGGTGTCAAAGCCACGATAACTAGCTAGGACCGAGGTCACCATATTAGGAAGACCAATCTCTGTCGGTGATGTCTCAATGTAGCGCGGCGCAACGTGCTCATGCACAGGGTTATCTGCTAAACCAAAGAGGGGCATATCAAACGTCCCGTATATCAGCGCACCACCAGTTAAAAGAACGATTAAGGTCGCAAAGGTATGACTATGTAAACTGAGTTTTTCTTTACGGCCCGTAATAGCAATCGTACTTAGCATTAATACGGTAGAGATACCCGCGCCAACGGACGCTTCAGTAAACGCAACATCAACGGCATCAAGAGTTACAAACAAGGCCGCACATAGAAAACTGTATATACCAAAGAGCATCACGACAGAAAACAAATCTTTAATATAGATGATGCGAAATGCGGTGATCACGAGCATCGCGAGAAGAATGAGGTCTATTAAAATAGTCATTAGCTCACTCCGTCCTTGGCCTTTTCTTGGCACTCAGGAATAGTTAGCAAACCACCATGGCGCG
>NZ_LWFH01001777.1:0-29778 GCF_001635725.1 Oleiphilus sp. HI0066 | reverse complement strand
AACGTTTGAGCAAGACGTGTTTGTTGGATGGCGTTATGCGTTTAATGATGAAGACTCTTCCGAAATACTATTGGGCGGTATTCTTGATCACAAAACTCATGAACGTATCTACTCACTTGAGGCAAGCCAGCGCCTCACAAGCGATGTAAAGCTTTTTGTAAATGCTTGGGTCTTTGACGGGAAACCTCATTTGACCACTGATCCAATGGATATCCTTAATGCAGCGACCGACTCCTCGCAGAAAACGAGATTTTTGCAAAGTGAGGATCATGTGCAATTTGAACTCGTGAAATACTTCTAAAAAAAAGTGCTTGGTAGGAGGCTTTTGAAGCAAAGGTTTCACATTTTTCAGGAAAGGTCATACACTTCGCTTATAAGTGAAAAATAATGTAAACGACGAACTTACTGTTATGTGTCTTAGCGATAACATAGTGCGAGGTGTCAAGTGATAGACGTATTAGTGGTTGATGACCACGATCTTATTCGCGCAGGGATCTCACGTATGTTGCAGGATGACGTATCCATAAATGTGATTGGTGAATCTGACTCAGGTGAAAACGCCATCGACTCAGCTCAATCACATAAGCCAGATGTTGTGCTTATGGATATCAAAATGCCCGGTATAGGGGGCATTGAAGCCACGCGACGTATTAAGAAAGTCAGTGATGACATCAAGGTTGTCGTCGTCTCTGCATTGACAGATTCCCCTTCAGCACAAAGAGTCCTTGATTCTGGGGCTTCCGCTTATGTATCGAAGAATAGCCACATCAGTGAAATGATTAAAGCCGTGAAGAAAGTGCATGCGGGTGAGCGTTACATTAGCCCTGATATCGCACAAAATATGGCTTTAAATGAATCCAGCAATGATCCGTTTAGTGAACTATCCTCTCGTGAAAAGCAGATTGCTGAGATGATTATGGAGTGTCGTAAGGTTCAAGAAATTTCGGATGTGTTGTGTTTGAGCCCTAAAACGGTTAACTCCTACCGTTATCGCGTATTTGAGAAACTTGGCGTTACCAGTGATGTAGGTCTAACGCTCATGGCATTAAAGCACGGATTGCTAGAAGTCGATGCCACAGAGTAGTCAAAGCGCAATCGCGCAGCCATTTGACGCTAAGAACTTCCTTAAAAACTTATCAACTGCCCCAGGTGTCTATCGAATGTTCGATGGTGCTAGGCAGATCCTCTATGTTGGCAAGGCCAAGAATCTAAAAAAACGCGTTTCTAGTTACTTTCTTAAGAATGATCATGCGCCCAAGACTCGCGCGCTGGTCTCAAAAATTCAAAATATTGAAGTCACTATTACGAATAGTGAAACAGAAGCTTTGATCTTAGAGCAAAATTTGATCAAAAAGCTGAAACCTCCCTACAACATTTTGCTGCGGGACGATAAGTCTTATCCGTATATCTATTTGGCGACCGATAAAGAATTTCCTTCACTGAGTCTTAAACGCGTTAGGACGAAAGGCAAAGTGGGGCAGTATTTTGGGCCTTTTCCGAATGCGCATGCTGTCCGTGAGAGCCTAGGGCTTCTAGAGAAAATATTTAAAGTTAGGCAGTGCCAAGAATCGTTCTATAAAAACCGATCACGTCCTTGTCTGCAATATCAAATCAAACGCTGCAAAGCGCCTTGTGTTGGATTAGTTGATAAAGATGAATATTTGCAAGACGTTCATCATGTCACGATGTTTTTGCAAGGCAAGAATCCAGAACTTCTTCGACAGTTAATAGATGAAATGGAGACCGCTTCTGAGGACTTGAGGTTTGAAAAGGCGGCAGAATTGCGAGATCAGATTCAGCACCTTCGCCATGCGCAAGAGAGCCAGAGTGTTGAATCAGGAAGTGCAGATCTAGATGTGGTTGCACTGTCTGATGGCCCTGGTGTTTCGGTTTTTTCGATGCTTTTCATCAGAAAGGGCCGAATTTTAGGGCACAAAAACTATACCTCTAAAATGCTCTTAGACGAGAGCAAAGAAGAGCGGCTTCAGTCATTTATAGAGCAGTATTACGTGGGTTCTGGTGCCGAGAAAGACTTGCCTAACGAAGTTATTCTGCCCTTTAAATGCGCGGATGAGACGATGCTGAGCGAAGCCGTTCAAAATGTTGTCGGGAAAAACATTCGTTTTGCGCACAAAGTGAAGACGATTAGAGCTCAGTGGCAAAAGTTGGCACAGACAAATGCTGACAGCACCTTAAAAACCTATTTATCCAACAAAGAAAATGTTTTTCATCGTATTGATGCTCTAAGAGCGCTTTTAGAATTGCCAGACATTCCAAAGCGTATGGAATGTTTTGATATTAGCCATAGTTCTGGGGAAAAAACTGTAGCGTCTTGCGTTGTGTTTAACGATCAGGGTCCACTAAAGTCAGATTATCGCACCTTCAATATAGAAGGGATTGAGCCTGGAGATGATTATGCAGCGATGAAGCAAGCTTTGTCGCGGCGATATCGAAAGGTCAATGAAGAGCCTAGTAAGCGTCCGGATATCATTTTTATAGATGGTGGCAAAGGGCAGTTGAATATGGCAATAGACGTGTTAAATGAACTGAATGCCAGCGACATTTTATTGCTTGGTATCGCCAAAGGAGCAACACGTAAACCAGGTTTTGAAACCTTATTTATTCCTGATGGGCAGGGCGGCCTTAAAACGATACAATGCTCGTCAGATGAGCCTAGTTTGCATCTGATGCAGCATATTCGCGATGAAGCCCACCGATTCGCAATAACAGGTCATCGCAAGCGAAGAGATAAGAGCCGCAGGCAGTCTCAGCTTGAAGGGATTGATGGCGTTGGCCCAACGAGACGGCGCTCACTGATCAAATACTTTGGCAGTGTGCAAGGGATTAAAACAGCATCGATTGAAGAAATAGCCAAAGTGGATGGCATTAGTAGCAGTCTAGCGGAGCATATATACCTTAGTCTGCACGGTGATTGAGTAGAGAAAAAATGAATTTGCCGAATATCCTTACGCTATCGCGTATTGTTTTGATTCCCGTTTTCGTGATCGCTTTTTACCTTCCTTATGATTGGAACTATTACGCGTGCGCAGCATTATTTTGGATTGCTGGCGTCACCGATTGGTTTGATGGCTATCTAGCACGTAAGTGGAATCAAATGACGCTATTTGGAGCGTTTTTGGATCCGGTTGCAGACAAACTGATGGTGACGATTTCACTTGCCGTGATTATTGAAGAGTTTGGCGTATGGTGGATAACGATTCCTGCAATTATCATTGTAGGGAGAGAGGTTGTCGTTTCTGCTCTCCGAGAGTGGATGGCGCAACAAGGTAAACACGATAATGTGAAAGTTGGATATATAGGCAAAGTGAAAACAATGTGCCAAATGAGTGCGATTTTCTTTTTGCTGATTGGTGCAAAAATTGAAGCTTCATTCTGGTTTGGTTACGGTTTGATCGTTATCGCAGCAGTCTTAACTTTGTGGTCAATGGTTCAATATTTAGCCGCTTCTTGGGGAGCATTATTCGCAAACGAAAAGTAATTAAAATTAAGTGCTTAAAGGTGCTTGACTCCTTAATTTGATTCGTTAATATATGCGCCTCTTCGCAAGGCAACAGCCTAAACGCGATAAAAGGTTTACGCGGGAATAGCTCAGTTGGTAGAGCACGACCTTGCCAAGGTCGGGGTCGCGAGTTCGAATCTCGTTTCCCGCTCCAAATAAAAATGCCTCGGAAACCCCGAGGCGTTTTTGTTAAAAGGGCACTATAATACACGTGCTTTTTTAAGTAGCGCGACTACAAAGCGCTAAGTACGATTGTACGACCTAAGGTAAAAAGTGCTCTGGATGCAGCAATCCTTGCTCATCGAAAGCACTTAAACACCTTACAAAATGTGGCGCGATAGCAAAGCGCTGAGTACGATTGTACGACCCAAGGTGAAAAGTGCACTGGATGTAGCAATCCTTGTTCATCGAAAGCACTTAAACACCATACAAAATGTGGCGCGATAGCAAAGCGGTTATGCACTGGATTGCAAATCCACGTAGGCCGGTTCGACTCCGGCTCGCGCCTCCACTCTTGATGTATAAGAGTTGGTAGCTCCCCTGCCCGGGTGGCGAAATTGGTAGACGCAACAGACTTAAAATCTGTCGTCCTTCGGGACGTGCCGGTTCGATTCCGGCCCCGGGCACCATTTTTCTTTTGTTTCCTTTTAGTTGTTATTCTGTATGCTCTGCGATTGCGGTTTGATTGGAAGCATTTCTGTTTTATGTTCCGTACAATTTCTCTTACTTCGATTGCATTACTAGCATTTGCTGGAAATTCAGTCTTATGTCGCATGGCTTTTACCCCAGCATCGTCGACCGATATCGATCCAGCTAGCTTTACCGCAGTGCGCCTGATTTCCGCTGTGATAGTGTTGTTTCTTATTTTATCTTTTAGTTCAAACAAACGTGAGAGAAAAGCCGAGGGCAATGGTCTAGCGGGCGCGATGTTGTTTGTCTACGCAGCGGCATTTTCTTTTGCTTATACCTTGCTGGATACCGGTACGGGCGCGTTGATTTTGTTTGGTAGTGTGCAACTTTCAATGATTCTGATCGCCTACTTTCGTGGTGAGCGCTTATCGGGTTCCGAAATTTCCGGATTTTTGATCGCTTTTGCAGGCTTAATTTACCTTATTCTTCCAGGGGCGGGAGCACCGTCCTTATTGGGTTTTATTTTGATGAGTATTTCCGGCGCGGCATGGGGCGTGTATTCATTGCCTGGTAAGAATTCGACAGATACTCTATCTGATACATTCTTCAACTTTTTACGCACTCTCCCCCTCGTCGCAGTGTTGCTAATTAATGGCGTTATTTTTGGCTCTTTGCAACTTAACGCTGAGGGGCTGCTCCTAGCAGCTCTTTCTGGGGGGATCGCCTCAGGTCTGGGTTATACGATATGGTTTTTGGCTGCAAAGCGTTTGAACACCAGTCAGTCGGCTGCGGTTCAGTTACTGGTTCCGGTTATTGCTGCTTTTTTTGGACTAAGTTTATTAGATGAGGCAATTACTCAGCGTCTTGTTTTATCTTCGTTATTGATCTTAGGTGGAGTAATACTTGTCGTGATCACACGAGGTTTAGTTGCTTCACGTTAATCATTTGTCTTTCGGATTTGCAGGTTAAGTCTCGAGTCTGGTTTAAGCTTCATTCGTACGTTTTTATTAGTAAGGTATGTTTATGTCTCGTGTCGAACTCGATTATCCAAGTCCTACTCACTTTTCTAGACAACTTGCTGTGCGCATTAGTGACATTAATTACGGAAACCATTTAGGGCATGATGGGATGATTACCATGCTTCACGAAGCGCGTGTTTTGTTCTTTCGTTCATTTGGGTACGAAGAGTGGGACGTTGATGGTGTGGGGACGCTTCTTGCTGATCTGGCTATTACGTATAAAAACGAAGCTTTTTATGGAGACTTGCTCAATATAGATATCTCAGTACAAGACATTAGAACTAAAAGCTGTCAGCTCTATTACAAAATGACGCGTGTTTGTGATGAACAGAGCGCTCCGCGCCAATTGATTTCAATCGCAAAAACTGGCGTTGTGTTCTTTGACTTTAACTTACGTAAAACTGCTTTGGTCCCTGATGCTTTTAAGGCTTGTCTTGATGAGTGCTTGAAGTGATCAGTAAAACAAGCTCGTTGTAACGCATGCAACTAATAGTTGATAGGGCAGTGAAAAAGTATTTCTGTTTCAACTCCAAGTCTCCACAATAATTGAGAACTCAGTGAGTTCAATCGCCAGAATTCTTCGCTAGTTAGTACTTACTCATATATATCAGTTTTAAACTCTGATGCCGCCATCTACATCGATAATACGACCGCTCACGTAATCATTTTCGAAAATATAGGCTGCCGTATGCGCGATTTCATCAACCCGCCCCATACGACCTAACGGAATTAAATTCGCGACTTTATTGAAGGCTTCTTCAGGCATGAGATCCGTCATTTCGGTTTCAACAAAACCCGGTGCGATTCCGGCAGAACGAATGCCATAGCGGGCTAATTCTTTAGCCCATGTTACAGTCATTGCCGCGACACCTGCTTTAGCTGCACTGTAATTTGTTTGACCAAAATTACCGGCTCGACTTACGCTTGAAATATTAATAATGACGCCACCAGAGCCTTGCTCAACCATGCTTGCAGCAGCTTCGCGTCCACATAAAAATACACCGGTGAGATTCACGTCGATCACTGCTTGCCACTGGGCTAATGGTAATTTCTGAACCTCGTCATCATTAGTTTTGACCATCAAGCCATCTTTGAGAATGCCTGCATTGTTTATCAAACCATCTAAGTGCCCAAAATCTTCTTTTATCTGCAAGAATGTCTGCACAACCTCATGCTCTTGAGCCACGTTACAGGCATAGCCTTTTGCATTCGGTAGCTCTTTTACTGCGTTATTAGTTGCTTCTATATCCAGATCAATTAGCGCAATGAGTGCGCCTTTTTCTGATAGTAGTTTTGCCATCGCGAAGCCTAGTCCGCGTGCCGCACCGGTGACGGCAATTACTTTATTCTTTATATCCATAGTTCTTAATCGATCGAATTTAAATTGGTGATGGTATGTTACTACAGCGAGCATATTGTACGCCTTGATTTTTATATACCTATAAGTCGATCTGATAGCTCATCGTAAGTTTATCGTCCGAAGAGGAGAGGCAGAATTGTCCTTGATTAGGGCCGTCAGATCTTATGAATTCTTGGGGAAGAATGATAAAAGCTGAAACACTGAGATAAGCCGATCCAAGCATTTACGCTTTTTCTTAGGGAGATATTTTCTTGACCAGCGCTCGCTAGACAGATTGACCCGGTTGTAATTGCTTGTCGATAATTTGGTTAAATTATTGTTTTTGTTTGAGCTCTAAGCTTCCCAATCTCTAGTTTATGTACTTTACTTAAGAAGTCGTAATTTTAGTGTGCAAAAGCGTATTTGCCTTAGGTTTAGAATGAACTGGGAGTTAAGTAATGATTAGGGTTTGTCGCACGAGCATAGTTATCAGTTTGTTTATCAGTTTGTTTATCAGTTTGGTTGGCTGTTCAGGTGGAAATGAAAAAAAACCAACTGCACCACCTCCTAAAGTCGGTGTAATCACTATTGCTTCGGAGGATGTTAATCCGACCAGAGAGTTTACAGGCAAAACAGAAGCCTCCGAAGACGTTACGATACAAGCTCGTGTAGAAGGGTATTTAGTATCTCAGGCTGTGAATGATGGCTCTCAGGTCCAAAAGGGTGACTTATTATTCGAGTTAGACCGACAAAATTATGAGGCAGCTTTGGCCCAAGCAAAAGCGAAAGTTGCACAAGCAAGTGCAGCTAATGATGAGGCACAAATAAACTATAAACGAGGAGAGGAACTGATCGTTAAAGCGGTGATTAGCCAGTCACAAATGGATGAATTAACGAGTAAAAAACTTCAAGCTGAAGCTTCAATTAAAGCGGCAAATGCCGATCTCAAGAATGCCGAACTAAATCTTGGATATACTAAAATTTATGCTCCGACAGACGGCATGATTAGCCAGTCTGAAGTCAGTATTGGTGATCTCGTTACACCCAGTTCTACGCTTACCTCTCTAGTCAAAATCAAACCGATTTATGTCTCAATTAACGTGAGCGAAACAGAATTTGTAAATTACCGTAGTGAGAGAGAGAAAAGTTTAGCCGAGGGTGGTGATGGGCTTGTATCGTATGCTCAGATAAAACTGCGTTCAGGCGATGTTTATCCTGAAAAGGGGCGTTTTGAATTTGTTGATAATCGTGTCAACCAAAATACTGGAACAATCAAAATCCGTGCTGTTTTCGATAACCTAGACGGAATGTTGATATCAGGGCAGCACGTTACTTTACTGGTAAAGCGCGTCCAAACTCAGAGTCAAATCGTTATTCCGCAGAAATCTATTCAAGAAGATCAACTTGGTAAATATGTTCTTATGCTAGATGAAGACTCTGTCGTAAGAAAAAGGCCAATACAGGTCGGCATGCGATTAGGTGTAGGGCAAGTTATAGAGTCAGGAGTAGAAGTTGGTGAACTATTGATTGTTGACGGTCTTCAGAAAGTTCGCGTTGGAAGTAAGGCGGAAGCATCTCAATCCGTGGTACCTAAATAGATCTTAGCAGGAGCGTAGCGATGTTCAGTGAGTTTTTTATTCATCGGCCGAAGTTTGCTTTTGTTATTTCAATTGTTCTGGCTTTATCTGGTTTCATTGCTCTTCAACTTTTACCGGTGGCCCAGTTCCCTTCAATTACTCCGCCTGTTGTTCAAGTTAGTGCGGTATACCCTGGGGCTAATGAAAGCGTCTTAATGGAAACTGTTGCCGTGCCGATTGAAGATGAAGTCAATGGCGTTGAGGATATGTTGTATATGTCATCAAATTCGGCGAATGATGGCACCTATAATTTAAAGATAGTTTTTGAGGTAGGTACTGATCCTGACCTTGCTCAAATTAATGTTCAGAATCGAGTGAATAGAGCGACATCCTCTTTACCGTCTGACGTAACTCGCCTAGGTGTAACGGTTGATAAAATGTCTACTGACATGGTGTTGGTAGCCAGTGTTTTCTCTCCCGATAATCAGTACGACAGACTGTTTCTATCGAACTATGCGTCGATAAACGTTAAGAACGAGCTCGCACGTGTTCCTGGTGTCAGTGATGTGACCATATTTGGTCAGCAAGATTACAGTATGCGTATGTGGCTTAAACCTGATCAAATGGCAGCCTTGGGAATTACTGTTACAGATATTCGCAATGCGGTTAGCGAACAAAATATGCAAGTTGCAGCAGGTAACGTGGGGGCCGCACCTTCTCCTGAAGAACAGCAATTTCAGTATACATTAAGCACAAAAGGGCGTTTAAATTCAGTTGAAGAGTTTGAAAATATTATCTTGCGCTCAAATGAAGACGGTTCATCCGTTTACATGCGAGATGTATCCTCCGTTGAACTCGGTGCATCGAGCTATGTCTCAGAGGGTCTTTATAACGCTGCGCCTGCTGCGTTGCTCGCAGTTTATCGGGCACCTGGTGCAAATGCGCTTGAAATTAAAGAAGGTGTTCAAAATGTTCTTGATAACTTAAGTTCACGTTTCCCTGAGGGCATTGAGGCTACTATCCCTTATGACACTACCACTTTTATCGTAAGCTCTATCGATGAGGTATTCGATACGCTGTACGAAGCAATCTTTCTCGTTTTAGTCGTTGTATTTTTGTTCTTACAAAATTGGCGCGCTGTCGTTATTCCTATGGTCGCTATACCTGTATCTTTGATTGGTACTTTTGCAGTGATGCTTTATATGGGGTTTTCGATCAATACCATTAGTTTGTTTGGAATGATTTTGGCAGTTGGGATTGTGGTCGATGATGCGATTATCGTGGTCGAGAATGTAGAACGACATCTGCATGATGGATTGTCTCCTGTTGATGCGACGGTTTTGTCGATGAAAGAAGTGACTGGGCCAATTATCGCTACCACTCTTGTATTGATGGCAGTCTTTATCCCGGTTTCACTCATGCCGGGTATTTCTGGACAAATGTACAATCAGTTTGCGATCACAATTGTAGTTTCTGTTATTATTTCTGCCATTAATGCCTTAACCTTAAGTCCAGCGCTTTGCGCCTTGATGCTTAGACCAGCAGCTGAACATGGTGAAAAACATAAAGCGTTAGTCTTCCGAAAATTCGATCAGTATTTTGATAAATTGACTGATGGCTATCATGCGATTGTTGCAAAAAGTATTCGTCGGCTAATGATTGTTGGTGTCATATTAGTTTTTGTCGTTCTCAGTATGGGGCAATCGATTAATATTGTTGCTAAAGGTTTCGTGCCAGATGAGGATGTAGGCAGTTTTGCGATGGATGTTCAGCTGCCTGCCGGAGCATCCTTGAATCGTACTTTAGAAGTATTCGATCAAATACATGAGATCATTGAGTCTGAAGAAGAGGTGGTAGATTTTATTACTGTGCCTGGCTTCAGTATGTTAACCGGTGCTGCATCCTCGAATGCAGGCTTAGGGTTTGTGATGTTGAAAGACTGGGCAGAACGAAAGCAACCCAGTCAACATCAAGATGCTGTGATGCAGCGCTTACAGACTAAATTTAATGCGGTTTCTGCTGCTAATATTCGCGCGTTTTCGATGCCGCCAATACCTGGCTTGGGAGCAACATCCGGCTTGGAATATGTTCTGAAAAATCTGGAGGGCAAATCGTCCGCAGATTTTGGTGAGGCTGTTCGAAGTTTTATCATTGCAGCTAACCAAACACCCGAAATTGCTTTTGCATTCACAACATATCAAGCCAATATTCCACAGATATTTATCGATCTTGATCGCGAAAAAGCGAAGAATCTTGGTATCCCCTTGTCGGATATTTTCTTAACACTACAAACTCAATTGGGAGCTTTGTACGTTAATGATTTTAGTAAGTTCGGGCAAACTTATCAGGTCAAGATGCAAGCTGACGATGCGAGCCGAAACGAAGTCGATGATATAGGCCGCTTGCAAGTTCGCACAGAAAAAGGGGAAATGGTGCCTCTTAGCACATTAATCACAACGCGGACTTTTGTTGGGCCTGATGTGTCTTCTCGTTATAACTTATTTGGTGCGGTCACAGTCAACTTAATGCCAGCTCCGGGGTACAGCTCTGGAGATGTTATGCGAGCAGCTGAGAGCTTGGCTTCGTCCGCTTTGCCGAATGGTTATGAGGGACAGTGGACAGGCTCTGCATTGCAACAAATCATGGCCGGAGGTCTTGCGCCAATTTTGTTTGGTATGGCTTTGATCTTTGTTTATCTGTTTCTTGTCGCACAGTATGAGAGTTGGGCGATTCCAATCTCAGTTATGTTAGCTGCGCCAATTGCTATTCTTGGTGGGTTCATAGCCTTGTTGATTACTGGGCAACCTTTTGACTTATATGGTCAGGTGGGCATGGTGTTATTAATCGGGTTCTCTGTGAAAAACGCGATCTTGATTGTCGAGTTTGAGAAATTTAAACGTGATGACGAAAAGCTATCGATTCTCAAAGCCGCTACAGAAGGAGCATTGTTGCGTTTTCGTGCAGTGGTCATGACCGCACTTGCGTTTACGATGGGAGTTATTCCTCTAGCAATCGCGTCGGGTGCAGGCGCAGAGAGTCGTCACTCGATTGGCTATGTAGTCATGGGTGGAATGATCGCGAACGCTGTGTTTGCCACCATGCTGATTCCAGCGTTCTATGTAATGCTCCAAAAACTACGTGAAAAAGTGAAAGGCCCACAAGAGACGATTGATGGCGATGTTGATACTGAATCTGTTCTAGCAAAACAATAATTGAATAGGTGATTAAGAGGACGCATTATGCGTCCTTTTTTATTGGTTTATACACTCACTAATCATCTATCTGAACTCGGCTGGTGAATATGATAAAGGGAATGCGTAAGAGGATCTGTTAATAAAGTACTTATCACCGGCGATACAGATGGCATTTGGCTCGAGGCCGTCAAGCTGTTTATTCAAAAGCAAGAGCTTGGTATTGAGCTGCTGATTCATGGTCGAAGTCCAGAGAAGCTAGAAGCTGCGAGCAATCTTCTTCTATCTCTTAACCCTCATACGAACGTATCGGTCTATAAGGCCGATTTGTCGAGTGTGTCGGCGACTAAGGATTTTGCTCAAGCTGTATTAAACAGCCATAGCTATCTTGATGTGCTCATTAACAATGCCGGTATATTAAAAACATTAGATACGCGAACGGAGGATGATTTTGATGTGCGTTTTGCTGTGAATACCTCTGCCCCTTTTGTTTTAACGCACTGCTTGCTTCCAATCATCCAAAACAATGGCCGCATTGTTAATTTGTCCTCAGCGGCACAGTCCCCTATCGATGAATCTCTCCTGTGTGGTCGCTCACGGACTAGTAATGCCATGCAAGCTTAGGTGCAGAGCAAGCTTGCTATCACGATGTGGTCTCGTGCTCTCGCTGATCAATTAGGTCAGAGTGGGCCTACTGTTATTGCGTTAAACCCCGGGTCGTTATTAGCAAGCAAAATGGTCTAGCCAGGTTTTGGGATTGCAGGGAATGACATGAGTATTGGGGCAGAAATCATTGTTCGCTCAGTGCTTGATGAAACTTTTGCCGTAAAAAGTGGTCAGTATTTCGATAATGATATTGGTGATTTCGGTCCACCGCATGTTGATGCACAAGACAAAGACGCGTGTGTAAAGCTGTATCAGTTATTAAAAGACATGCTGATTGATTAGCGGCATCGATTTTGCCAAATGTGTCTTAAATATTGTTTGGTGCTGATTGGAATACTAGACCTGGCTTATTAGTGTTGGTAAGTTGCTCCAATGAGAAAGATTGTGGTTGTTTTGTCAGTGTTGTTTTTGGTGTTTGCCAATGTGGTGAGCGCAGCTACATCATGCTGCTTTGAAGAGGCTGACAATCAATCTATCGCTATGCATGACATGGATATGTCGCAACCATCCATGTCAGAAGACTGCCATGAAGAACAGTTTTCATCACCATCCGATAGTGACTCTTCTGCGGGATTAGATCATTCTCACGGAGGAAATGACTGCCAATGTGAAACCTGTCCTCAAACGAATAACTCTATAGAGCTTATTTCATTCGAACTTAACCTTCAGGCTCAGCCTAATACTGTTGATAGCATCAGCAGTCCTTTCCAGCGCATTAGCGTGATTGACAAACCCCCGAAAGCCTAACTCCGAAACAAATTGATCATCGAAGTATTTCTTACTTCGGTTTATATATTTATTTGGAGTGAAACAATGAATGTTTCCTTTGATCACTTATGTGCCTTGTTTGCACTGAGCGTTGCGGTAGGGCTTGCCGAAGCACGGCCAGTTTCCTATCCAGGCGGCATCACATTGATGCAAAACAATGATGCGGATGTGAGTAGTTTACATCTTCATTATTCACCAACGGCGCGTGAGTCGATTGGTTATCGGGGAGAGTATTGGCGTGCTGAACAATGGCAGTTTCATGGCGCGCAATACAACCGCCTTTTAAAACGGTGGAATCGACCCACATCTCAAGCCAACTTTTATTTCAAAGGTGCGCTTGGGTGGGCCATTAGTGATTTAGACGAACTGAACAATAAGCAGCAGCCTGCAGGTTTTGTGGAACTTGCTGCTGATTGGGAAGATCGTCGTTATTTCGTGTCATACGAAAATCGTTATACCGAGGCCGGTTCAATAAAAAGTGCGTATACCCAAAAAGCACGAATAGGCTTTGCGCCTTACATTGGCGATTACGGCGATTTACATACTTGGTTCATGGTGCAAGTTGACCATACACCAACGAAGGATGACCAAACCTCAGTTACGCCTTTATTCCGTTTTTTCAAAAATGAATACCTTGCAGAGATTGGTGTGAACGACCAAGGCCAAGGCTTATTCAACTTAATTATTCGATACTAGGAGTTTTATGATGAAACAGTTGATCTTTATTTCTTTGTTGATGATTGGTTTAACAAGCAATGGCTACTCTGCCGGTGAACAACACATGAATCACAACACAGGGCATCATCATACGCATGACGGGCTAAGCATAGAAAAGCAAACGGCGAGCGCGGAAGGGGCGGCTTGTGAGAATACCATTGATATTAGCGTGAATGGTCTAGTTTGCGATTTCTGCGCTCGGGCCGTAGAAAAGGTGTTTGGAGAGCAAGAGGGCGTGACCGGTGTCGATGTCGATTTGAATGCAGGCAAAGTCGTGGTAGCGACTGAAGCCGGTGTTGAGATAGATGATGAAACTGTGACGACCTTGATCCAAGATTCAGGCTATAACCTCGTGGGTATCGCGAGAGGGTGCTCATAATGGATGGCCAAGAAGACGTCTCAAATGATGTTTCAAACTATGGCATTAAAGACACGATCGCTCCGACGCTAAGCTTGTTTACCTCGCTTGCCACCTTGGTGTGTTGTGCATTACCTGCTTTGTTTGTGATGCTTGGTGCAGGAGCGGCCCTAGCAGGTTTAGTTTCAACAGCACCATGGTTGATCGCGCTTTCAAAATACAAAGCATGGACCTTCGGTGTTTCTGGCGTAATGATTTTGTTTGCAGGGTTAATGCGTTGGAATGCGCGAAATGCCCCTTGTCCCATTGATCCGGAGCAGGCGAGAGCATGTATGCGATTGCGACGCGTTAGTGCTTGGATGTACTGGTCTTCTGTGGTGGTTTGGGCAATAGGGTTTTTCTTTGCCTTTCTGGCTGTAGAGATATTCTATTAGCGCTCGTATGCAGAGTAAGAACTTAAAATGCAATATTAGTTATTAAATTTTCGATACTTTCTTGCAAATTCTATTTGTCGAGCTTTACTTTGTGCGATTTAGACAAACTTAGATATACGGAGATTAAATGAGTTGGTTGAAACGTAGTATTCGAAATAAATTGATGGCAATCATCGCGATAAGCTCATTAGCGATTTTTTGTGCTTCCCTTGCTTCTTTTAGCTCCGCTTTAAAAGGGGTCAATAGCTTCAATAATTTGATAACGAAGGATATTGCGAGCGAACGACTTATAACTTACATGCTAATTGAATTCAAAACTCAAGTGCAGGAATGGAAGAATACACTATTGCGTGGTGCGGATGATAATCAGAGAACTAAATATTGGCAGCGTTTTCAAGATCGTGAGAATGATGTGCAACAGAATGGCGAAGCCTTGCTAAGAATATTGGAAGAGGGTGAAGCGCGCGACTTAGTCTCGAGTTTTTTAAAATCACATCAACAAATGGGAACGGCTTACCGTAAAGGATTTGATGCATTTGTCGATGCTGGCTTTGAACATACTGCTGGAGATAAAGCAGTTGCGGGTATTGATCGTGAACCCGCGAAGTTATTGAGTCAAGCTGCAAGTATTATCGAACAGCATGCTCTAGAGAAAAGCACTGCAGTGTCGGAAACATCGAGTTCTAGACTATATGTTATTAATATCGCGTTACTCGTTTTGATTTTGATGTTTTCGATTGTCTCAATATTTGTGATCAATAAAGCCATAATCGAACCGTGTCAAACGCTTATTAATGTAATCTCAAATATTAGTAAGGGAAATTTAGATAACGACATTGATACCACACGCGAAGATGAGCTAGGTAATCTTTCAAAGGCATCAAATTCGATGCAAAATTTTCTGCATGATATTTCACTTAGTTTGAAAGAGTCTGATAGTGCCATGCGCAGTGCAGCAGAGAAACTTGGAGATTCGTCTCAATTTTTGGTGGATAAGATTTCAATAGCTAATGATTCAACAGATCATATTGCCTCGGCAATGACGGAGATGAGCTCGACAGCGCAGGAGGTCGCTGGCCATTCTGCATCTGCGGCCAATATTGCGCAAGAAGCTGATTTTGCTGCTAAAGAGGGCGTTCAAACGATGAACGAAGCACAAGTTTCGATTAATAAATTATCTCATCAAATATCGGAAACGGTGTTGGTCGTTCATAGTTTGGAAGAGGATTCTGCTAACGTTGGGCACGTGCTCAGTGTTATACGTGGCATCGCAGAGCAAACAAATCTCCTCGCTCTAAATGCAGCGATTGAAGCGGCGCGAGCCGGAGAGCAAGGAAGAGGGTTCGCGGTGGTTGCAGATGAAGTTCGATCACTTGCTCAGAAAACGCAGCAATCCACGACTGAAATTGAAGACATCATTGAAAGCGTTCAGACGGGGGCTAAGAATACTGCTGCGGTAATGAATGCTAGCTCTGAGGTGACTGCCAGTAGTGCTGACTTATTTAATAAGGCGAGTCGGCAACTCGATGTTATTAGCGACAGCATTTCGCGGATCAGCGGTTTGAATCTGCAAGTGGCCACGGCAGCTGAAGAGCAAACTAATGTGTCTGAGGATATCGCGAGAACCATTGTTGAAATGTCTGATCTCGTCGAAGCAAGTACGCAGTCGGCGAACCAAAGTTATGAGCTCTCTAAAGACTTAGATATGAAGGCGCAAAGCCTTGGGCGGGTATCTTCAGCTTTTAAACGAGTTTGATTTCAGTTTCTAACACTTTCTGAATTCTCAACTAAACTAGCCGAACTTTTTGGGCGTACAACAAACATCAAATATACCGGAGAATGCCATGCCACGTTTGGTTGAGTCGGAAGAGACTCTTAGAACAATAAAACAAAAAGCTTTGCGAAACTCGAAATCTCAAAATACCTATGGAAAACGAGCATCATTCAATGTAGGACCTATTGTTGTAAGTTTTGAGGAACGTTGCCAGATAGATCGACATCTGCAGACTCAAACAAAGCACTGAGCCTAATTGGTAGGCAACCTAGTATAATACGTAGCATCGGTTGTATAAGTGCAATATCTTCACACTATACCCATGATGCTGAAATGTATTTGGCCGCCAATGCTAGACTAAACATTCCTTCTTGTTTGACGCAAGTAAGCCCTTGCAATTGCATAGCTCTTCTTCGTTTTTTGGTTGACGGTCAAGGCTACAATGTACAGCTTTTGAGCAGCGTAAATTAACCAGGGTAAGATTTGCATTACTTAGCATTGGCGGTTTTTATCGACATGCCAGTACGGTAGTTTAAAGGTTTCGTCAGGACCTCAAGCTCAATGTGAGCGGTAACGCACACATTGACATTCAAGCGATCGATCACTCACCCAAAAACCATGGTTTTTTCTTGGACAAGCGCAGAATACAAGACAAGTAGCGACTACCTTTCATTTAGCGCGGCATATTGTCGAAACAGTCGCCATAAGAACTACCTAGCCGCGATATCATATTTGAATGGTTTAGTGATCTTCTCACGAAACTTTAAGTACTTTTAAACTTACTGTTTACTGCCTCTAACTGTTTTACATGGAGATCCAATTCTTCGATCATCGAATTGCTGTTTGATATTTGGTCATTGGTCTCGAAGGCCGACGTAACTATCTCGTTTAAGCTTCGACTGATGTCAGCAGTGACCGTACTTTGCTCATTGGCAGAGCTCGCAATAACTTGGTTCATGTCATTGATCTTGTTAATGGCTTGTTCCACTCGTTCGATTAATTCGAGACCTTGGTGTGTGTTTTCAACACAGGTTTTGACTAGAGATTGACTCGCTTCAATCGTACTAACAGCTTTGCCGCTTCCTTTCTGCAAACGTTCAATCATACGATCAATTTCTTCTGTCGATTTCTGCGTACGCATAGCTAGCGATCGGACCTCATCCGCAACTACTGCGAAACCTCGACCTTGCTCACCCGCTCGAGCCGCTTCAATAGCTGCATTGAGAGCAAGAAGATTTGTTTGTTCTGCAATACCACGAATCACATCAAGCAAAGACCCAATTTCAGTGGTTTCTTGATCGAGAGATAAAATGGTTTGCGAAGCTTCGGCAATTTGTTGGTTTAAGTTGAGGATGTTGGTTTCTGTCACTGAACTTGAGTCGCGACATAACTGCGAATTTTGATGTGCAAGAGATGCTGCATCAGCTGCTTGATTTGCGTTATGAGAGACTTCTCTTGCGGATGCTGTCAATTCTTCAACCGCGCTCGCAATCATATCTGTTTGTTGTTGCTGTGTCGAAGATAGTGACTGCAAATTCGTGCTTAGCGTTAGTAATTCGCTCGTTGTATTGTGTGCTTTTGTTGAGCTTTGTGCCACTTGATCTACTAGTTCACAGACCGTTTCGGTGTAGTGATCAAAATCTTGCAGGAGCTTGTTGCTACGACTGGTACGAATCGAAAGGTCAATTTTATCTTCCTTTACGATCGCGCGTGTTGTGGTGCTAAGTTCTATAGATGCGAGGAATTCTTTTTTAAGATCGATAGACATCCATACGATGACAGCGGACTCTATAACAACGTATGCTGCGTGGAGAAATATCACGCTAATGCCAAGTTCTGTGCTGGGTAATACCCAAACATTTACTCCGCCTGATTGCAGATAGAAAAAGCTAAGGTGGTGTGTGGCTATTGTTGCAGCCGCTGCGAGAACCGGGGCCCAGTCTCGATAGTAGAGCAGCAAGGCGATTAACACGAACACACTAAAGTGAAATTCCAGCATGCCGTGTGCTTGCTGAATATGTAGTGACGTCATAATCATAAACGCCGTGCCAATGAAAAGGCGAGTGACTAATGCTCCGGGCGCAAAGTGTCTGATAAGCAGTGCAGTACCAAAAGTACCACCGCCGATAAACATAGCTTCAACCCATGAGTTGTATAATGGAGCAATCGCAAACGAAATGGTAAATAATAAGCTCATGATAGCGAGCATTACTTTATCCGCTTTCATGTAGTGTTCACGCAGCAACGTCTCGTTCACCGAGCTTTCTTGTTTTGAATACATCATAACTTAGACTATCTGTTTACCTGTTTACCTGTTTATCTGTTTATCTGTTTATCTGTTTATTTGTTTATCTATTGAATTATTCCAAGGACAAAAACATCCATTACCTAGCACGTTAAATTGTGGCTGTTTATACCCTTCGTACCATTGTTCTAGACGCGACATGACAAGATCCTCTCCTTGTCCGCATACGTCACCCGAAGAATAGGGACCGTGATAGAGAATTTCGCCCTCTGGTGAAAAGACACTGACAGATGGACTTGATATAGCCCAAAGATTTAAGCCTGATTTTAGCATTGTGCTGTCATTTGATATCATTTCAATATGATTTACATTAGTTAATTCGCGCTTTAACTCACGCATGTGTGGTCTAGCAAAGCGTGTGCAACTGCATTGTTCATCGATATAGTGTACAAGTGTGATTTTTCCTGTTTTATATTCAGGCGTCTGTCTGATGTCTGGAGCATTTTTATGTAAAAATGCACGATAATCAGATGAAAATAGGTGCCATAGTCCGAGGCTAGCGACCAGTAACCACGTGCATGCGAGCGCCCAGATTAGGGGCATGAAGGCGTCTTTTTGGATCTTGTTATCGTTTTTAGACATTAATATCGACTTCGCTCAAAGTTCTATAACTCTTGAATTTGAGAGACGTCCCATATTCTTATCATATTTAGTTCGTGGTCAAGTACCAATACGCAGCTAACAAGGAAGTTGATGATCCTTTGCATGCCAAAATGTTGCCGGGTTCGTGATATTTAGCGCTTCAATTCGGCTTGCGAGTTGTTCTGCAGCTTGATCGGGAGTGACATTACCTATATCGCCAATCATATTCGTTCCGACTAAACCGGGATGCAATATTGCAACCGCAATGTTTTTGTCAGCGAGGTCATGAGCAATCGAAACTGCAGCGGCGTTCAAAGCGCATTTAGACATGCGGTAGCCATATCTTCCACCGCTAGTGTTATCTTCAATAGACCCCATACGGCTGGTGATAAAAGCTATTTTTCCACCATCGGTCATATTGCGCTGAAGAGCTTCTGTAACGCGAAGAGGGCCCAGTGTATTCACCTCAAATTGGTACCGAATAGTTTCGTAGTTTAAGTTTGCGATCTTTTCATCACGCAAGATGCCAGCATTGTTGATCAGAAGGTGGATCTTGGTGTCACCTAATGATTGTTTTAAAGCTGCGATTGAAGAGGGGAGGGTAATGTCGATGTCTTGAACGATTTTGACATCAAGGGCGCTTAGCGCAGGTGAGGGCGTTCGACAGACCGCGATCACGGCCCACCCTAGAGAAACATAGTGTTTGCATAGCGACAGACAAATACCGCGATTGGCACCTGTTACAACGACGACTTGATTCATACTTTACTCAGTAAATTTTCTTTGTTTGATTTTATTGCAAAACTTAGGCTAAACCAGCCAACAATAAAAACTTTGCTACGCTTGCAGCACAATTAATGGCGAAGGATTTGGAGTCATGAGTGTGTTTATTAGCGTTTTGGGTATTCTAGTTTTACTAGGGATTGGCTTTCTTTTGTCTACTAATCGCGGTGCGGTAAATCCTAGAACTGTTTTTGGAGCGCTTGCGATCCAGATAGTCTTGGGAGCATTGGTCTTATATGTGCCGATTGGTCGAGAAATATTAAATACCATTACAGCTGGAGTTGCTCACGTCATTAATTATGCGAATGAAGGGATTGGCTTTTTGTTTGGAGGTCTGGTTAGCGACAAAATGTTTGAAGTCTTTGGTGGAGGCGGATTTGTCTTTGCATTTCGTGTATTGCCGATTGTCGTGTTCTTCTCATCATTAGTTGCTGTGCTGTATTACCTTGGAGTAATGCAGAAAGTGATTCAGTTTTTAGGTGGTGGCTTACGCGAGGTATTAGGGACTAGTAAAACAGAATCTTTATCTGCGACTGCAAATATTTTTGTGAGCCAAACTGAAGCCCCGCTTGTTGTTAAACCTTATATAGCCGGGATGACGCGATCAGAGTTGTTTGCGGTGATGGTCGGCGGCTTAGCCTCGATTGCAGGCTCGGTGATGGTAGGGTATGCCTCGATGGGCGTCGAGTTAAAGTACCTCATTGCGGCAAGCTTCATGGCTGCTCCGGGTGGTTTGTTGATGGCGAAGTTAATTGTGCCAGAAACTGAAACCCCTGAGGAAAATGTGGATGTTGTTGAAGAAGGAAATGATGCCCCAGCCAATGCCATTGATGCCGCTGCAACGGGCGCTTCAAATGGTTTAAAACTCGCTGTGAATATCGGAGCAATGCTGATTGCATTCATCAGCTTGATCGCTTTGTTTAATGGCCTTGTTGGCGGAATAGGAGGCTGGTTCGGATACGGACATTTAACCATTCAAGAAATTCTAGGTTGGGTGTTTGCGCCGATTGCTTGGTTAATTGGAGTGCCGAGCGTCGATATTCAGGCCGTTGGTTCGTTAATTGGTCAAAAACTGATTCTTAATGAATTTGTCGCATATAGCCAATTTTTACCGCATCAAGAGACCATGCAGCCTATTTCGCAAGCGATCACAATATTTGCTTTATGTGGGTTTGCTAATTTTGCCTCAATCGCTGTGCTGCTTGGTGGTTTGGGAATTTTGGCGCCATCTCGTCGTCAAGAAGTCGCGCAATTAGGTATTCGAGCTGTGGCGGCGGCTACCTTGGCAAACTTGATGAGCGCGACCATTGCTGGTTTATTTATCGGGCTTAGTTTGGCTTAGTGATTTTATAAAGGATAAGTGATGAGCGACTCAAGGCCTTTACTGGTTGGTGTAGCAGGCGCTTCTGCCTCAGGAAAAAGTTTGTTAGCGAAAAACTTGAAAGAGAGTTTTCCTAGCGAGTATATACAAGTGATTTCTGAAGACAATTACTATCGCGACCAGTCACATATGAGTATGCAAGAGCGCGAGCAAATCAACTATGACCACCCTAATGCGATTGAACATGATTTATTAAAAGAGCATGTCGCGCAGCTTCGAGAGGGCTTATCGGTTGAAGTGCCTTGTTATGATTTTTCTCAACACACCAGAAGTGCCGATTCGATAGTAATTGAACCCACACCAATTGTTGTAGTGGAAGGAATTTTATTGTTCACGCACACCGACCTCTGTGAGGTGCTAGATCTTAAATTTTTTGTCGATACGCCATTAGATATTTGTTTGTTGAGGCGTATTCAACGAGACACTATTGAGCGAGGTCGATCCGTAGAGTCGGTCATTCACCAGTACAAAAAGACGGTTCGCCCGGGCTATGTGAACTTTATTGCACCAACCAAACAGCAAGCTGACGTCATTATCCCTCGTGGAGGTAAAAACTCAGTCGCGATTGATCTTATTCAAACTAAGTTTAGAGTGCATTGCCGAAAACATTAGGTCTAACTAGTTTTATCCTTTGTTTTGGAAATGCAGTTTTAGATTTTGAAGTGTGTGAAAAGGCTGGTCGATCACGAAAGCATTGGAGAGCCAGGCGGGGATTTTTCCTGTAGGGTTCGCTTCAGTTTCATAGCTGAGTTTTATTTTCTTATCACTGATTGTTTGTAGCTGCCAACGCCCAAAAAGCTCCGTTACTCGCACAAGCTTTTTATGCCTTGGTACCGTTTTTACATCGTCGAGCGCTTGTACATAGATGTCTGCAGATCGCTTTTGATGATCTCTTTCAATCTTTATATCTAGTACGTAATCTCTGTCATTCACGGGCCATGGCGCGCTAGTCACTTGGTAAACGACGTAATGGTCTGGGCTGTGTAGTGTCAGTAGTCGGCTTTCGCTGCAATCATGGAGCCAGTCTGTTGCAAGTGCGGGCTGACTTAAATAAGCCATGGCCTCATCGATGGATGTGTCGAGTTCGACTTCACCTTTAAACATTTTGAAATTCTCAAAACGCGAGTCGCGTGTATATATCTGAATACCTTCTTTGTCTTTTACTAGTTCCCATCCAAAACTAGGGCTAGCAAGTGCGAGTACTGATAAGAGCACGATCGCACAATGCGTAATGATATGTATAAAACGGACTTCTAAAATGTTGCGGGGCATACTAGGCACGGTAAGCGAATATCCTTATTTGCTTTAACGATGAGTGAATCAGCAAGTTTGCTTAGTATGCGTAGATCTTGCTCAGTAGTCTGTGACGTAGAGCGATGTGAGCGTCAAAAGATATGGGTGTCACAAGATGTAGGTGTCAGCCCCCGCTTATTTACCCTGAACGATGCTCCTAAGGTTTTTTAGTGTATTGAAAGGCTGGTCTACAACAAATGCATTCGCTAACTACGCAGGAATATCTCCAGCAGGGTCAGCAGAGGTTTCACAGATGATGTGCAGCAAAGTGGGTGTTTCTCGTGTCAGCGTCCGGCCTCCAATTAGCTCCGTCACGCGCACGCAGTCTTGGTCGGGCACATCAGGTTCCACAAGTGCTGAAAACCTAACGACGGCCTTGTTTGAGTTTGTTTGCGAAACCTTCATTTTCAGAACGAAGTTGCGATTTGTGATGGGCCAAGGCACGCTTGTCTCTTGATAGACAATAATCTCGTTTTCAGAGACTTGCTCAATTATCTGGTTCTTTATGTATTCGTGTAGCCAATCATCTATGCTCTCTAAATTTTTTATCACCATTAATACGTCAGATAGTTGGGCAGTAATGTGCTTTTCACCACGGAATGCTTTGAAGTCTGAGCCTTCGATTTCATTTGTGAAAATCTTGATTCCATCGTTGCTCTTCTCTAGCTCCCAAGCATGAATTGAGGATATTGAGAACAGTAGCCATGAGATAAGAGTAAGTATTTGCATTTTGAGCCTTTTATTTCGAACAAAAAAAGGGAGTCAAAAGACTCCCCAAGCTTGCCATCATATAAGCCTAGAACGTATATGAGATACCTAACATGTAAATAGATGGATCGATATCAACATCAACGCTTGCTTTGACTTTACCAGCGTTACTATCGGTAGTGATCTCAGCCTTGGTGTCGATGTCTATCCAGTAGTAAGAGCCATTCAAATCAATGCTGTCAGTCAATACATAATCAAAGCCGGCATGAATAGCGACGCCGGTGCTGTCTTCCAATTCAATTTTTGTATTGCTTACGCTTGTAATACCCTCCGGGCCACCTTCGGCTGCCGCAGCGAGTGTTTCGAAAGTTGCCGCGTTACATAATGCCGGTGTTACTTTCCTTCAAAGAACGCTGTGTAGTTTAGACTCATGCCAACATAGGGTTGGAATTTTGAGCCGCTGTTTATGAGGTGGTAATTCAATGTCACCGTTGGTGATAAGCGTTTTGTCGAAGCGATGTCGGCATTTATCGCAAGGCTAATGTCATGCTCAAAAGGTGTGACGCCAAGCACTTCAATGGCTAATGTGTCGCTAAACATATAGATTCCGCTTAAGCCTAGTTGGGTATCGCTATCTACATCTACATTGCCTATGCCAGTATTGCCAAATGCTGGCGTATCGATCCGATTAAGCCGCTAGACGCATCAGAAGATACTTTTGCAGCGCCGCCGCGAACAATAATGTCGCTTTCTTGATAGGCGAATGAATTTCCTGAAAAACCAAAGGATGCGGCTGCTAGGGAAAGAATACTTTTCTTGAACATAATCTTTCTCGATCTTTGTTGTAGATAAATTAATCCGTGAACTTGGAATCGAGTGTACAAACTTTCTGGTTGGTTTGACTTGATCTAGCTCAATTTGGCTCGCCATCACCAGTTGGTACATAGCAAAGTGCTCAGCTAGTTTACGTAGGTCAATTTAGACCAGAATTGCTATGTAGGCCGAAATAATCAGCTCAATTATCACTTTGGGAGTGGCTCTTTGATGTCGTGTTTCTTAAGCTTCTGCGCAACAATAAATAACTGAAAGCGAGTAGGCATTGAACGACGCACAAAAGGCTTTAGCGCAGTGGCGTGAACAAGGAAGATTTTTTGAATTTGAAGGGCATCAGGTGTTTTATCAGGATTCACAGGATGCCAATAAACCAGTTTTAGTAATGTTGCATGGCTTTCCAACATCGAGTTGGGACTGGCAAGAAATATGGCCAAGGTTAACGCAGTATTTTCGCGTGATTACCTTCGACTTCTTAGGATTTGGTTTTTCAGACAAACCTAACTTGCCGAAATATTCGATCATGATGCAGGCGAGTATTGCTGAAGCTCTCGTGAATGCGTGTGGTGTTGCGGAGTACCATTTACTTGCACATGATTATGGTAATACCGTTGCGCAGGAACTTTTGGCTCGCAATCAAGAGAATCCAGATGCCAAGATATTGTCTTGTGTATTCTTGAATGGCGGATTATTTCCAGAAGTACATCGCCCTTTATTAACGCAAAAATTGCTGCGTAGTCCGTTTGGGAAGTTTTTCGCTCGTATGGCGAGCCTTAGAAGTTTTGTCAGTAGCTTTAACACGATCTGTGCGGTGAAATTGCCTAAAGATTTATTGCAAGAACATTTCAACTTGTTAGCGCGTGAGAACGGTCGCCATTGCATGGTTAAGCTAGTGGGGTATATGGATGAGCGTGCGCTTCACCGAGAGCGCTGGGTTGGCAGTGTAGTCAATAGTGCAATTCCACTACGCTTTATCAATGGCGTTGAGGATCCTATTTCTGGCCTGCATATGGCGGCACGTTTTGAGGAACTTGTGCCAAATCCAGATGTGATCAAATTGAGTGGTATCGGGCATTACCCTCAGAACGAAGCTCCAGAGGATGTGCTGCGTGCAGCAATTTCGTTTTGGCAGAGTAATAATGTCATTGAATGACGGATCGAACACTGGTGTAATCGACGCTCAAATTTGAAAGGAGTGATATGTGTTTAAAACGCTACTAAGTTTTCGTGCCGGATTACTGATTGTGATTGCTTCTCTACTAAGCGCATGTGTTACGACTTATCAAGCTGCTGATGGTGGTCCTGCAGGTTTTAGAAATCTGCAAATCGATAAAATGAGCTATTACGTTGAATACACCGAGGCTGCGAGCGTTTCATGGGAGCAGATAGAACAATTTGCATTGAAGCGCTGTGCTGAAATTGCGAAAGAGCGTGGCTACTTGGTGTTTGATGCTGAGGTGTTGGACCGCAAGTCTGTGTTTCTCGAAAGTAGTGTTGATGAAATTCAAATCCACTCGATGGGTAATCTAGCCAACGAGCCTCCTGTTCATCATACCTATAAAGCCGGTGCTACGATCGAAGGGAAGCGTGTCACGTTCAAGCTTACGCTCATTGATGAGTAAGGCATGCAAATGTTTCGAGGGCTAATATGCCTGTTGTTTTGTTGGGGTATTAGTGGCTGTTCTTCTGATTCTGATTTGGAGCGAACTTCACTTCAATTTACATGTCTAGAGACACAAGAAAGTTGTTCGGTAAGTCTTTCTAACGCGAAGAACTCTGATCAATCCACGAAGCCAGAAGAGTTTGTTTTAAGGTTAATGCAGTCAGAATTGCCAGCCCTTAAACCTTTAGATTTTTATTTTTTCAGTTCTCATTCCTCTATTGATAAAGATTTTGTTGTGGAAAAGGCATGGATCGGAGGGCGAGACATGTTTATGGGAGAACATGATTTCACCATCACTATGCAGGACGAGGTCGCGCAGTTGCAGGGCATGATTCCGGTATGCGTGACGGGTGATAGTATGATCTGGCGTTTGCATATACAGGCTCTAGTAGGTGGGTCTGCCTATACTTTTTTTGCAGATTTTCATTCAAGGTCGGATTCACATAATTAGGAAATAACATGTCAAAAGCACAGGGTATTGTTTTTAGTTTGTCGCTGATTATTGTGGGTGTTTTGAGCTTTAAGTTGTATCAGCAAAGTGCGCAAAAAGAACCTGAGGATGTGAAGGCCGCTTATTTGACTGCTGGTGATTTTATGCTGGAAAGCGGGGGAGAAACTTTCTCCAGCAAGACACTTCGAGGCCAGCCTTACATTTTATATTTTGGTTTTACGTCTTGTCCGGATGTCTGTCCTCTGGGTTTGACCGTTATTAGAGATGCGCTTAACAGCTCTGATCAGTTAAATGATATTCCCGCTGTGTTTGTGAGTGTCGATCCGGAGCGAGATACGAGTGAAGTGTTAGGATCTTATGTGTCCTTTTTCCATCCAAATATCATTCCTGTTCGAGGCGATTTAGTGGCGACACAAGAGCTCGCTAAACGATATGGGACATATTTTATCAAAGCGCCTTTATCGACTGGTGCGAGTGACGACCCGACCCAGTACACGATTGATCATACTGCCTATTATTTCGTGGTTGATGGTCAGGGTAAGCTAGTTAGAGTATTAGAACATAACGCCAAACCTGAGGAATTATCTCAGGCTCTACTGAAGTTGCTTAGCTAAGCAACTTCAGTCTGCGGCAACGCCATGGTCTCAGTTTTGCAATTTATCAGCATGAGTGGTGCTTGATCTTCATTTCGAAGAAAACCTTCTATGTGGTAATCCTCGGTTCGCTCTTTCATAAGGCCTTGAGCGGAAGCGTCTAGGCTAAAGTTCGACCAATCGTAGTTTACGATGTCTTTGATGTTGTCGAGCCTAAGCGCTGAAATCCTACCTTCGTCATGTTCAACAAATAAGATAATCGGGCGGATGCTATTTTCTGCGCGCTCTTTTGCTTGTTGAATATGATTGTGGAATGTTTTGAGCGAGTTTTCGTTGATACGTTTGAGTAAAAGCGAGGCTTGATCAGATTGTTTGTTCATATGAGATAGTTGATCGAAGGCGCGATGCAATTCTTTAGCTGGTTCAGCAAGTGCGTTGATCACTTCCATGAGTTCTATATTTGAGTTTTTATAGGACTCTGCCCACTTAATAAACTCACTTGCTAGTTTTGGCATAATCGGACGCGCCACATGCTCTTCGTCATGTATGCTATTTTCGATCTGTTCAAACCATTGATTGTAGGCACTTTCGTATTCAACCAAACTGTCAATCAGAGATAGCATGCGAGCTTGATAGTCTTCAGCGCCGATCAACTTATTAAAGTCATACAATTCGACGGTTGAATTTTGATAGGTAATCACTTCGTGATTAAAGCTGTTGAGTTCGTCGAGTTGAATGTTGCGCTTCACATCTTTTTCGATATAGAGCACTTGCTGCAGTGGGATGGCGAATGCAGCGTCTTTTGTCGAAAAGGTAATTACTGACAACTTGCTGTCTTTAAACAACGCGTAGGCGCTTTCCTCACTCATAGCATCTCTCCCAGTCAACGGAACGTGGTTTTTAAGTGGAGCTAAGTATAGTCGAGGCTTTAGAAGTCTCCAGAAAACGCTAACTGGGTATTTTTTGTAGGTTTTTCACTTGGGAACATGGCCTTGTTTGGATGCTGTATCTGCCATAAACCGCTGACTGTGGCGATGGATATTCCTTGTTCCCCCAATCTTGGGAGTGCCGATTTTAAGTGGGTGATCGTGACAGGGTAAGGGTGGCCAATCGCAATGGCAGCTCCTTTACGCTTTGCAATCTTTATTAATTTCTCAAACTGGCTTGCTACGTATTGCGGTGTTTGCTCGTGGTCTAAGAACACGTCACGCACTAGCGTTGGGATACCAAATTCGATTGCCGTTTTCGCCGCGACCGAATCCGCAGAGGTTTTACTATCCAAAAAATAATAAGGGTGCTGAGCTAAGGACTCCATGACCCATAACATAGATTGCTTGTTAGTAGTGAGAGCGCTACCAGTATGATTATTCATGCCTTTGATATAAGGAATACTTTCAAGACTTGAGTTAAGCGTGGTTTGCGTCAAGGTCTTATCCATATTGGCAGTTAATCCGCCTCGTCCGAGAGAAAACTTTCGAGTGTTCTCCATCGGCGCGTGCAGCATGATCTCTTTGCCTTGGCTGTAGCCGCGAATAGCTAAAGTCTTCGTATACTGACGGTGTGGTAAAAATGCGAGCGTGAGCGGGTAGGGAAGATCCGTAAGCGTTTTACCGCGTTCAAGGTGATGACCTAGATCGTCGATGACAATTGCAATGGTTGCTTGAGGGACAGATTCGGCTTGCGCAAGGAGGCTGAGACTTAGTCCTAGTGCGATGAATGAGATTTGTCTGAGAGTGTTAAGCATATCTTCATAACAAAGCCCAAGCGGAGCTTGGGCTTTTATTAGCGGTAACTCGAATTTAGATATCTATTTTTAGGATATCAATGGCTTTCAACAGACTGAGTGCTTCTTGTAACTGGAAGTCTTTTTCGAGACGTTCTTTCATATTGCTATCATCACCGTTTTCTTCATCTTGAGTTCCAGCGTTATCGGAATCGTTACCGTTGCTCAAGTGGCCTTCTAAGTCGGCTTCACGGTAGAAGTCAGGCTTTTGCTCATCGCCTAATTTGGCGCGATTTACGACAATGTCTGGCACGATGCCTTGTGCTTGGATAGATCTTCCGTTTGGCGTGAAGTAGCGAGCTGTTGTTAGTTTTAATGCATGATCTTCGTCTAACTGCAGTACATTTTGAACAGAGCCTTTACCGAAGCTTTGAGTTCCCATGATCACTGCACGTTTATGATCTTGGAGCGCGCCAGCTAAAATTTCTGAAGCAGATGCTGAACCGGTATCAATCAGCACGATAATAGGTAGTCCATTTAGTGCATCCCCTTCGGTGGCACTAAAGCTAAGGTCCGCAATTTCAGAGCGACCCTTTGTATAGACAATAAGGCCTTCTTCTAATAGCTCATCAGCAATTTGTACCGCCGCCTGCAATACACCACCGGGGTTGTTTCGAAGGTCGATGATTAGGCCGCTTAGCTCAGGATTTTCTTCTTTGAGTTTCTCGAGACGATTTGCGAATTGATCGCCTGAATTGGCTTGGAATTGCGCAATGCGCAAGTAGCCATATTTTTCATCAAGAATGAGAGAACGAACACTTGGCGTCTTGATTTCAGCGCGCGTTAGCGTCATTTCGATAGGCTCTCGCGTGCCCGAACGTACTAATTTAATTTTGATTTTTGTGCCGACTTCGCCACGCATCTTTTCAACAGCTTGGCTGAGGCTCATGCCTTTGACTGGCTTGTCGTCTAGTTCAATGATCAAGTCGCCAGCTTCAATTCCACCAAGATGAGCAGGTGTTTCGTCGATGGGAGCGATAACTTTGACGAAGCCATTCTCCATACCTACTTCAATTCCTAATCCACCAAAAGAGCCAGAAGTGTTTTGCTTCAGGTCGTCGTATGCGACAGGCTCTAGATAAGAAGAGTGTGGGTCTAGACCGTTTAGCATTCCCCGAATGGCGTGCTTGATGAGCGTCTGGTCATCAATTTCCTCGACATAAGCAGCTTTGATCTTTCCGAATACGTCAGCGAATTTTCTGAGATCATTCAGTGGGAGCGGGTCTGGTTGAGCATTCTCAGAATTGTCGTCTTTAGCAACAGCTTCAGAGGGGGTTCCAGATTCAGTGTTCGTTGTATTTTCAGGACTAGAGGTATCGTCTGCGAATGATACAGCGCTGTATGCTGTAATCGTGATTATTAAAGCTCTGAGTAAATTCAAATTCATTCCTGACTTCCTGATGTTATTTGCT
>NZ_LWFH01001776.1:0-739 GCF_001635725.1 Oleiphilus sp. HI0066 | reverse complement strand
GGTGGCTATTTAGTGCCTAAAGATTAGACACAAACCTTCATTATCTTTTTAGAAAGAGAGATACCTGATGCCAAATATGCTGTTTAAAAAACACATTATTTCCATACCCGAATTGTCTCGTGAAGAACTCGAGACTATCGTCAAGACCGCCGAAAGACTCAAAAGCAATCCAGACAATACCGCATTAAAAGACAAAGTCATTGCGAGCTGCTTCTTCGAACCATCGACGCGAACACGTCTGTCGTTTGAAACAGCGATTCAACGCTTGGGCGGCACCTTTGTTGGTTTCGATAACGGTGGTAATACTTCTCTCGCGAAAAAAGGTGAAACACTCGCAGACTCTGTACAAGTGATTGCATCGTATGTCGATGCCTTTGTAATGCGACACCCTCAAGAAGGCGCTGCTCGCCTAGCAAGCGAATTCAGTAACGGCGTGCCGGTGATTAATGGTGGCGACGGAGCAAATCAACACCCTACACAGACCTTGTTAGATTTATTTTCGATCTACGAAACGCAAGGCACGTTAGATAATCTCAAAGTCGCATTTGTTGGCGATCTGAAATACGGACGAACCGTTCACTCTCTCACACAAGCACTAGCGAAATTCAATAACACCGAGTTTTTCTTCATTGCACCAGACGCACTGTCGATGCCGGAATATATTTGTGAAGAGTTGAACAAGGCGGGTATCAAGTACTCCGCGCATAGCTCAATGGAAAATGTGATTTCAGAGCTCGAC
>NZ_LWFH01001775.1:0-592 GCF_001635725.1 Oleiphilus sp. HI0066 | reverse complement strand
ATTTTTAGGATATCAATGGCTTTCAACAGACTGAGTGCTTCTTGTAACTGGAAGTCTTTTTCGAGACGTTCTTTCATATTGCTATCATCACCGTTTTCTTCATCTTGAGTTCCAGCGTTATCGGAATCGTTACCGTTGCTCAAGTGGCCTTCTAAGTCGGCTTCACGGTAGAAGTCAGGCTTTTGCTCATCGCCTAATTTGGCGCGATTTACGACAATGTCTGGCACGATGCCTTGTGCTTGGATAGATCTTCCGTTTGGCGTGAAGTAGCGAGCTGTTGTTAGTTTTAATGCATGATCTTCGTCTAACTGCAGTACATTTTGAACAGAGCCTTTACCGAAGCTTTGAGTTCCCATGATCACTGCACGTTTATGATCTTGGAGCGCGCCAGCTAAAATTTCTGAAGCAGATGCTGAACCGGTATCAATCAGCACGATAATAGGTAGTCCATTTAGTGCATCCCCTTCGGTGGCACTAAAGCTAAGGTCCGCAATTTCAGAGCGACCCTTTGTATAGACAATAAGGCCTTCTTCTAATAGCTCATCAGCAATTTGTACCGCCGCCTGCAATACACCACCGGGGTTGTTTCGAA
>NZ_LWFH01001774.1:0-768 GCF_001635725.1 Oleiphilus sp. HI0066 | reverse complement strand
TAGGATAAAGCTATGAGCCAATTAGGAGCTTTCATTGCAGGACAGTGGCATCACTGTTCAGGACCATCGTTAGCTAGCCATAATCCTTTTAATGGTGAGCTTGTTTGGCAGGCAAATAGCGCAAATAGCGATGATGTATCGCGTTCTGTTGAAGCGGCGAGAGAAGCGTTTTCAAGTTGGGGGCGCACCGCATTCGATGAACGTGTGGCTTTAGTAGAAAAGTTTAAAGAATGCCTTCAGGCACGCAGTGAAGAGTTAGCGATCGCGATCGGTAAAGAGACAGGCAAGCCATTGTGGGATGCGAGAACCGAAGTCGGCGCGATGGTTGGCAAGGTCGCTATTTCTCAGCAGGCCTATTTAGATCGTACAGGACATTCAAGTAAGGAATTGCCAGCAGGCTTGTCTTCTTTAAGGCATCGGCCGCATGGTGTTGTCGCGGTTTTTGGACCTTATAATTTCCCTGGCCATCTACCAAACGGACATATTGTGCCTGCGTTATTAGCCGGCAATACGGTTGTCTTCAAACCAAGTGAACAGTGCCCTTTGGTTGCGCAAATTACTTTAGAAATTTGGATTGAGGCCGGTTTACCTGAAGGAGTGATTAATCTCGTCCAAGGCGAACGACTAACCGGTGAAGCGCTCGAACAACATCCGGATATAGATGGACTGTTTTTTACAGGAAGCTCCAGAACCGGAGCCATTCTTCACCAACAATGGGCAGGTCAGCCCGCCAAGATCCTTGCTTTAGAAATGGGAGGCAACAATCCA
>NZ_LWFH01001773.1:0-543 GCF_001635725.1 Oleiphilus sp. HI0066 | reverse complement strand
GAACGGGGGGAATAAAATCTTGGTTAAGATCATGGCTACAGTAAAAGCAGCACTCGTCTTTCTTGCTTGTTTGTTTATTTGGGCGTGTTCTTCTGCACCAACGCACACACTCGTTGCGAAGCAAGAGTCTGCCCATTCTCCAGCAAAAGATCAGCGTTACACGACTAAGCAACCCAACATACCTAGTGCCGTTTATGCATTGATTGATCAAGCGCAACAAGCGCGTGAGCAAGATCAGATGGGCGGGGCGTTGTCGCTGTTAGAACGAGCACAACGCTTAGCGCCAAATTTTAGTGTGGTTTATTTAGAGTTAGGACATACCTACCTCGCGTTGAACAATCATCAACGCGCAAAACATATGTATTTACGTGCATTATCTTTAGCCGCTAATAGTTCTGAGCGGCGCAATGCACAACTGGCATTACAGGAGCAGTAGTACTATGGCATTAAGTGCCACGATTTATCGTTTCGGAAGTGATTTAAGTGATATGAACCTACATATCTATGAGCGTGTTTCTTTGCATGTTGCATTGCATCCTTCTG
>NZ_LWFH01001772.1:0-1090 GCF_001635725.1 Oleiphilus sp. HI0066 | reverse complement strand
TGGTCTTGGTATGCTTGAGTGTAAAAAAGCACTCGCTGAGACGGACGGTGATGTAGATAAGGCAATTGAAGAATTGCGTAAGAAGAGCGGTATGAAAGCAGCTAAGAAAGCTGGTCGTACTGCTGCAGAAGGTGTTGTTGTTGTTAAAGTTGCTGACGACGCGTCAAAAGCAATGTTGGTAGAAGTTAACTCAGAAACAGATTTTGCTGCGAAGAACGAAGACTTTTTGGCGTTTGCTAATAAGGTTGCAGAAGAGGCGTTTGCTAGCGGTTCAACTGATGTTGCTGGTTTGTTAGATGCTGAGCGTGAAGCGCTTGTTCAAAAAGTTGGTGAGAATATCTCTCCTCGTCGCGCTGTAGCTCTTGAGGGTGCAGTTGTTGGTTCATACGTTCACTCAAACAACCGTATTGGTGCAATTGTTGTGCTATCTGGTGGTTCTGCTGAGTTAGCTAAAGATATCGCTATGCACGCAACTGCGGTAAACCCTCGTGTTCTTCGCCCAGAAGATATGGCTGAAGAAGAGTTAGAGAAAGAGAAAGAAATCATTAAGGCGCAACCTGACATGGAAGGTAAGCCTGCAGAGATCGTTGAGAAAATGATGGGTGGTCGTATCAAGAAGTTCCTTAAAGAGAACTCTATGACAGAGCAGCCTTTCGTTAAAAATCCAGAGCTTACTGTTGGCCAGTTAGCGAAAGAAGGTGGTGCTGAGATCGTATCTTTCGTTCGCCTTGAAGTGGGTGAAGGTATTGAGGTTGAAGAGACTGACTTTGCAGCTGAAGTTGCTGCTCAGTTGGCTGGCGATGCTTAATCTCCATATCTAATATGCGATCTAAAGAAGTGTTTTTGTCGTAGCGGCAAACTCTGCTTCTTGCTACAATTCGCGCCGGTGCCGTACCTTAAGCTTTAAGGTGCGGCATTGTTTTATATGGCGTCAGAAAAACTAAGGTGACGCTACGCTCAAATACGCTTTTCAGGACACGACATATGCCAACAAACTTGCAGCCAAAATATAAGCGAGTGCTACTTAAATTAAGTGGCGAAGCCCTCATGGGTGATGAGAACTTCGGTATCGACCCAAAGGTACTGGATC
>NZ_LWFH01001771.1:0-693 GCF_001635725.1 Oleiphilus sp. HI0066 | reverse complement strand
ATAATTGTGATATCTGAGAGATCACCCTCGTTTGCTGAAGTCAAAGCTACCAACGCAAACTCTCCAGAGCTTAAATCAAAGCCAGCTACAGTAATTTCACCATCGTTGGGTTTTTGCATTGCAAACACCTTGAACAACAAGCTTGCATCAACAAAAGCATTGTCACGACGCACATCAGTCTTAAGCTGCCAGTCAAGTTCCATGTCAGCAGCCACCGCTTCTGCCTTTTCGCCAGCTTCGACGCGATCAACAAATGCCTTTCCAATAGATGCCGCATAGTCTCTGGACTTCTCAGACTCTAACTGAGATACAACCTGATCACGTACCTGATCAAGAGGCTTAATTGATTCCGGATGATAATCTTCCACTTTAAAAACGACCGCTACGCCCTCGTCAAGCTCAATCAGTTCGCTATTATTTTCGCCCGAAAGATTTTCTTCATTAAAAAGAGCCCTTTGCACTTTCACATTAGAAAACACAGCATCTTGAGTAAGTCGAGAAACACCAGCCAACTGATTAATCTCCAACCCTAACTCCTCAGACGGATCAATTAGATCAGGTGCAGAATAGCTAATGTCAGCAAGTTGCTGGCTCAAATCCACATATAAATTAGATAGTTTTTCTTGCTTAATTTCTTCCTCGATCACTAAGGCGCGATCCGCAAGTGCTGGAGGCTCGTTAACTTGAATATCA
>NZ_LWFH01001770.1:0-1067 GCF_001635725.1 Oleiphilus sp. HI0066 | reverse complement strand
TTTAATGTACCGAATGCAAGAGGGGATAAGCTGTATTTTGGTTCGAAGTCGTTATTCGCTGCTGAAGATTGCCAAATGTAATCTGGTTCTTCATAGCCCTCATACCAAACTTTGCCCCAAAGTGCTGAGAAGGAAATTTCAGGGTGCTCGTTATCCACTAACCACCATTGAATTTTTCCATCCGTAGTTTCAACAAGAAGTTTGTTGGCACGTGGTGCAATAGCAAGATTATTAACGGCTGCGTCTGCACTAATGGTCAATGCAGTGGAATGCGCAGTACTGTTGTAAAACTTAATCGTGCCTTCAGTGTTGGCGATTAAGAAACCCTTACGACGTTGTTCAATATCTGCCGCTGCAATCTTACCGCCGACGGCTTCAAAGGTACGAATGTTTTCAAGACGATACTTGTTGTTTTCATCGCGTACCATGAACCACTGCGAGGTGCTTCCTTGGCTGTCGGAGACCAAGATGGAAGCACCACCCAGTAGTAAGGTCATATCGTCAATTAAAGTATTTTCGTCACCCACTTTGATGGTGCCGTTGACGATATTTTCACGTTTTGCATTGAGATCTAAAACCTGGATATGTCCATCATTGGTACCGACAAATACAAAGCGCATCGCAGGTTCAGCAATGATAAATTTAGGTGCGACATCAAGTTGTGGGAGATCAACTTCTTCAGGCACTAAACGTATTTCACCGCTCAAGAAGTCTTCTTCTTGTTCGAATTGTTTTGCGACCAAGGCGTTCGATTCTGTTACCGCGACGACCATTAGTGCGCCGTCACTTAAGGCAATAGAAATTTCTTTTAGAGGCTCACCATTTTCAGCTAGCTGCATAGCCTCTTCGCCGAATGGATATTCAATAAAAGGTTCAATCTTACGCTGGTCATTTGGGTAAGTGATTTTATAGCTGTGCTGCAATACCAGAGCAGAACCATCACTTAGGCCAAGTACGAATTTGCGAGAAGCAGGATCTGCGTTGGCGACGCTAGATACCTCAACGCCCTCGGGAATCGGGAGAGATACAAGGTTATCGATGCTCCCGTCTATTGTGTTAAAGAAAAC
>NZ_LWFH01001769.1:0-928 GCF_001635725.1 Oleiphilus sp. HI0066 | reverse complement strand
GCTGTATCAATTACACTTAAAGATGGCGTTGAGAAGCGTTTACTTGAGGTGATTCCTGAGCTCTCTGGCGTTAAAGACTCTACTGACCATACTGTTACAGATAACGCGTATTATAAATAGTCAGAGCGCTTGAAAAGACGTTGGCAGCCCGACGTCTTGCGCGTTAAATTAAAACCTATCTTTTTCTCGGTCGTCCCAAGCTTTTTGCGCTTTCTCAAGCGCTTTTTCTTGGCTTATATCTTTCTCAATTTGTTTCAGTGCGATCGCCGCTGTAGATACGACAGCAGCAATGCCATATTCGTCGTCTGTTTTCCCTCGCCAGAGCGATACCATATCTTCAAACGAAAGTTCGCTCGGCTTGACGTGACGTTTTCCAAATAGTTTTGGCCAGGTCTCTTGGTTCAACTCTCCATTCAATAAGTTAAATGTTGTGCAGTCGTTATCTGGATTGCGCTCAATTTCGCCACCCTCTCCTTTAAGGGTGATGCAGCTTGAATAATCTAACAGTTGCGCAGCTTCTTGATGTAAAGGTAAGTAAGGAGGGTGGAAAACACCTTGAATTACATGTTCGCTATCAAGAGGGTTGATCAGTCGTGATAGTGAGTGAACAGGGGAGCGCAGCCCGAGTGTATTTCTTAAGTCAATAAGGTCGGCGAGTCTTGGGCTGATAGCTTGCAGAGGCATATAGCAGAAGTTGCCCTCATTAAGCGCACTTTCGCACTTGCTCCAGTTTTCAGCTTTTGCTAAGCCAAGTTTGTCGATGATGGTTTCGGTATAAATGCGATTGTTTGTATGCCCGCTGACGCCGTGCATGAAAACTCTATATCCCATGCTTGCGACTAAGTATGCGGAGTAGACAAACCAAGGGAGATGTCTGCGTTTCCCAGCATACGAAGACCAGTCTATATCAGCATTAATATGTGCAGGT
>NZ_LWFH01001768.1:0-802 GCF_001635725.1 Oleiphilus sp. HI0066 | reverse complement strand
ATATTTACTGATGAAGGCGTAGGAACACTAATCAGTAACGTGTAATCGCGTCAGCTCTGGACTCGATTACCTCCTTCAAAACGCGCTGCGCTTAGCAAAGCTTCCGCGCGTTTATTAAAGCTCTTAATATCATCATTCTTGTTTAACTCTGCGACACCGCATGAAACAGTAATAGTGCCGAGCTGTAACTTCTCTGCACTGTCCGAGAGTGTTTGTTTTGCGAGACGTTGGCGCAAATTTTCTGCTACGGTAATTGCACCTTCAAGTTGAGTATCTGGTAAGAGCAGCGCGAAACTATACTCATCATAGCGCGCAATTAAGTCGTTACCCTTTAAGTGCTTCTTGAATAGTGTGGAGATAAATTTTAAGACTTTATCGCCAATCGTATCGCCAAACTTATCTCTGAATTGATCGAACTGATCGACTTCTAGAATAGCCAATGAAAGTGCTTCGTCTTGAGATTGACTCATAGATATGTGCATTGCTAAGTCTTCATCAAATGTAGCCCGCGTCGAAATACGTGTTAGAGGGTCTACGCTTGTTTCGCCACTCAATCGCGCTACTTCATTTTTTAGACGCTGCATTTCATTAGACATGCTTTCAAGTGACTCTTGCATTGCGCAAGTGGCGGCTTCTCGCTCTTTAGTATGCTCAATCAGTTGAGCGATCATGAGCTTAAGCTCAGCGATATCTTGCGTTGTATTCACTTCTGAGCTGATATCGTTTAACGCTTTACTGTAAACGCCCAGACCTTCACCCTCATGACGAGAGCGAAGTAAGAATTCGTTAATAACTTGTTTGA
>NZ_LWFH01001767.1:0-704 GCF_001635725.1 Oleiphilus sp. HI0066 | reverse complement strand
TAAATGTAACTTGTGCCCGATTTACTCTCTTACAAGTAAATAATAAAGGGATCATGACTAACAATATAACGTTCAATCCGCCTAATGCTGGACTGTAAAAAAACGAAAGTGGAAGCATCAATATAAGCAAAGAAAATACAACGACAGCTATAAACGTTTTATCGTCGAACAAACTAGTTTTAGAATGAATAAGACTAGATGAGTGCCAAAACTGCCTTTTGAAAAAGTCCGTTAATGTTTGCGGGTAGCCCATATGAACAACAGCGGCCCCATGTAACTTCCGTAAAGAATAGCCAAGAGAGGCAACTTGATATGCAAGCTTAGTATCCTCACCTGCATTAATTACTTCATCAAAGCCCCCNATCTCATCGAAAATATTCCTCTTTATTATGAAGCTGCCACCAACCAGAATACTAGTCGGGCCATCTTCCGGTTCGGATGCCAACACCCAACAGCGTTCTACCCACGTCGGTTTATCACGGGATAAATAGCTTCCTCCCACTGCTCCAAGCGATGATTCCATCAATAACATATGTACAGAGTCTTTGATCCAGTTTTCCGGTGCAATACAATCCGCATCTATGAAAGCCAATATCCCGCCTTTCGCCAAAGAAGCTCCGAAGTTTCTAACGCCTCCAACTTTACCTCCAAGCTTAGAAACTACTCTTATAGGATATTTACTAGAAATCTCCACTGATTTGTCA
>NZ_LWFH01001766.1:0-15447 GCF_001635725.1 Oleiphilus sp. HI0066 | reverse complement strand
CGATAAAAGTTATAATGAACTTTAAAATCATGCTATACCTAAATATACCGATTCAATTTTTTACTAATTAACTTCGTAGATATGATGCAAACAAGTAGTGATATCGGGCTTGCGGTGAGCCTTCTAAAACAAACTCTACCCGAAATGCAAAAACGTAATATTGCAACAACCCCCGAGAACTATGCCGTATGGTATGAGTATGTCAGCGGGCGCAATGCGGAATTAGTTAATGAAATCAATCTATTAGATTTAAATCGCAGCTCTTTTACTTCTAATGTGCATAGAGAGTTATATCAAAAACATATTGCTAGCCAACACGAAGCGACAGTGAATCAGCTAAGTGATAGCGTCAAACAAGTTATTAACGAATTCTTACTTCGCTCTCGTCATGAGGGTGAAGGTCTGGGCGTTTACAGTAAAGCGTTAAACGATATCAGCTCAGAAGTGAATACAACGCAAGATATCGCTGAGCTTAAGCTCATGATCGCTCAACTGATTGAGCATACTAAAGAGCGAGAAGCCGCCACTTGCGCAATGCAAGAGTCACTTGAAAGCATGTCTAATGAAATGCAGCGTCTAAAAAATGAAGTAGCGCGATTGAGTGGCGAAACAAGCGTAGACCCTCTAACACGTATTTCGACGCGGGCTACATTTGATGAAGACTTAGCAATGCACATATCTATGAGTCAATCTCAAGACGAAGCACTTTCATTGGCTATTCTAGAAGTCGATCAGTTCGATCAATTCAGAGATAAGTTTGGCGATACGATTGGCGATAAAGTCTTAAAATTTATCTCCACACTATTCAAGAAGCACTTAAAGGGTAACGACTTAATTGCGCGCTATGATGAGTATAGTTTCGCGCTGCTCTTACCAGATACTCAACTTGAAGGTGCAATTACCGTAGCAGAAAATTTGCGCCAACGTCTCGCAAAACAAACACTCTCGGACAGTGCAGAGAAGTTACAGCTCGGCACTATTACTGTTTCATGCGGTGTCGCAGAGTTAAACAAGAATGATGATATTAAGAGCTTTAATAAACGCGCGGAAGCTTTGCTAAGCGCAGCGCGTTTTGAAGGAGGTAATCGAGTCCAGAGCTGACGCGATTACACGTTACTGATTAGTGTTCCTACGCCTTCATCAGTAAATATTTCTAGTAGCGTTGCGTGGCTAACACGGCCATCGATGATGTGCGCACTTTTAACACCGTTTCTCACAGCACTTAAAGCACAAGCGATTTTCGGCAGCATACCGCCGTAAATCGTGCCGTCCGCTATCAATTCATCCACTTGCTGTGTATTTAGCCCTGTCAGAATCTCACCTTGTTTATCTTGTAAACCAGAGATATTGGTAAGCAGAATCAGCTTCTCTGCATTCAGTTCTTCCGCAACCTTACCAGCAACAAGATCCGCGTTAATATTGTAAGAAACGCCATTCTCGCCTACGCCAATTGGTGCAATTACAGGAATAAAGTCGCCTTGAACAAGCATATCAATTGCTTCAGGGTTGATTCGACTAACTTCCCCAACATGGCCAATATCGATAATTTCGGACTTCTGAATTTCTGGCGAAGCACTCTTCACCTCAAGCTTACGAGCTCGAATAAAATCTGCATCCTTACCCGTCAAACCAATTGCTTTACCGCCATTGCGATTGATCAATGCTACAATTTCTTTATTAACCAAGCCACCTAATACCATTTCCACGACGTCCATGGTTTGAGCATCTGTCACACGCATACCATCAACGAAGCGACTTTCTATATTCAAACGACTTAACAAATCACCTATTTGTGGACCACCGCCGTGAACAACAATCGGATTAATACCAACCAATTTCATCAACACAACATCACGAGCAAAGCTGTTTTTTAGCTCTTCGTTTTCCATTGCGTTACCACCGTATTTAATAACGATAGTTTTACCCGCGAAACGTTGGATATAAGGCAGAGCCTTATTCAATACAGAAGCGACTTGAATCGCACTGTCTTTATCTAAACTCATTTATTCGAACTCTTAACTAAAACGGGATATTTAAACTGCTATCAACAGCTAATAATTGCTCTTTAAAGCGCGCCTGAATGCGTGCGATTGCCGACTCGTTGTCTGCCTCAAAACGGAGAACCAAAACCGGCGTTGTATTCGATGCGCGACATAGCCCCCACCCATCTGCAAAATCAACACGTAATCCGTCGATGGTAGAGACACTCCCATCTTCAAATGCTGCAGCACGCCCACAAAGCTTTTCTATCAATTCAAACTTTGTTTCGTCCGTCACGGTGATATTAATTTCTGGTGTACTGGTATCTTCTGGGAATTCCGCAAACACTTCATCCGCCGAACGGTCTTCAATACCAAGAATTTCAAGTAAACGAACGGCGCTGTATAAACCATCATCAAAACCGAACCAACGCTCTTTGAAGAATATATGACCACTCATTTCACCAGCGAGTAAGGCGCCTGTTTCTTTCATTTTAGCTTTGATCAATGAGTGTCCAGTTTTCCACATAATAGGACGACCACCAAAGCTTGCGACCAAACCATTCAAACGACGCGAACACTTCACGTCATAAATGATATCAGCGCCAGGATTACGCGAGACAACATCCTTTGCGAAAAGCATCAACAAACGATCTGGCCAAATAATCTTGCCACTGTTTGTCACAACACCTACCCGATCACCATCCCCGTCGAACGCTAAGCCTAAATCGGCATTCTCTCGCTGAACTGCCGCGATCAAATCTTGTAAGTTTTCCGGTTTGCCTGGATCAGGGTGGTGATTTGGAAACGTTCCATCAATTTCGCAAAACAATGGCACCACGTCACAACCAAGCTCTTCAATCAACTTAGGCGCAAGCTCGCCCGCAACACCATTACCAGCATCAACAACGACCTTAAGTGGCGCAGCAACAGCCACATCATTAACGATTGTGTCTTGGTAGGCATCATCAACATTTTGCTCACTGACCGTGCCACTGCCACTAGCTAGGTCACCATTTACGATACGATTGTACAAGGCTTGAATGTCTGGACCGGAAAGCGTGTTGCCAGCTACCATCATTTTGAAACCGTTGTAGTTACTTGGATTATGACTACCGGTAATCATAACGCCAGTTCCAGTATTTAAATGATGTGTCGCAAAATACAAAACAGGAGTAGGAACTTGGCCAATAACGATTGCGTCAGCCCCTGCGGAAGTAATACCTCTGCAGATTGCCTCACAGTATGGTCGGCTAGATAAGCGCCCGTCATAACCGACACACAGAGTACTTTGTCCTTGCGCCAAGGCTTCAGATGCAAGCGCTCGACCGATTAACTCGACGCCTTCGTCAGTTAAAGTTTCATCGACGATTCCACGAATATCATAAGCTCGGAAAATTGAAGACTCGATTGAATAAGTTGTCTTTTCTTCAACAACAGTTTCTGTAGTTTCGTTCAAACCCAACTCCTCATCTAGGTCCAAATCATCAAAATTTAGCTCGTCACTTAGGTCGTGCTCAGGCTCTAATTCTTCATCAACAACAAGTTCGGCGAGAGGCTCATTTACAGGTAGCTCTTCTTCCGCCGCAGGTGCTGATGTTTTAGGTTTCTTTGATACCTTTTGCTCTTGCGTCGACAGCGCTTGATTAGCATTTGTGACAAGTGAAATGGTCTCGGAAAAATGCAAACGCTGCGTTGATTTTCGTTCACCAGAAATGGCTGACTGCACAAGTGAATCCGCTAATACCACGTCGCTATGAACTTTTTGCAATCGAAACCTGCATACCAGATAAACAAGCACGAGCGTAGATAAGGCAGCGCTGCTGAGCATAATCCAAAGCAGCGTTCTATCTATGGCAACAATAGCTGACGAATTAGACAGATATCTAAGCTGCCAATTACCTATATTCAGAGATTTACTGATCTCTTCTCCACCAACACTAATACCAGCAGAAAATACTTTAGATGCAGATTGATCAACTCCACCATAGATGGTGAGACTACCTTGCAAGGCTTGAGCTTTAATCTGTACTTCCTTCGATATCTCGCTCAAATCAAAGACAAATAAAACAACAGCAGGATCATTGTTCTCAACACGCACCGCTGCTTGATAGAACCAACTCTTTCCGTCAAAAAACGCATCAAATCTTAGTTTATCAATATCTTGCGCTTTTCTAACGGCGTCGACACTCGCATATCCTAAATCAGGGTAAATAGTACGCGCTTGCCCAAGCTGTGATTCTGGAATGACATAAAGACCTACTAAGTCACTAAAACTTGCCTTCATTAATTGATGACTTGTTTTGTCGCTAGAGAAACCATTCATCAATACATTATTGGTCGCGACAGATTTTAAGGCATATAAACGTTCTTGAATCATAAAATTCAAGTCGCTCTGAACAAGACTTGCGTAATTTTGATTGATATCGTTTTGCTGATCTTTCTCAACACTTTGCACAAAGTAAAGTTCGATAAGTAGAGCCAACGCGATAACACTTATGAAAGCTATCGCTGCGGGCTGAAAGCTCCAGGCCGCGATGGACTTGCCTTGATTATCATCTGCAACCTTGCTCTTCCCTTTGCTTGTTGCCTTACCTTTTTCTCGCTTCTCAGTTTTCACCAGCGCGTGCTTTTTCTTGAGCCTCAACATGAATCCATCCCGACTTAATGTGTCTCTTATTTTGTACCCGTTGAACCAAATCCACCGGTTCCTCTATCTGATTCTTTAAACTCGTCGACGAGATTAAACTCGACTTGCACGACAGGCAAAACAACTAACTGAGCGATACGTTCACCCGGCTCTATACAAAATGTTGTATTTCCTCTATTCCAACACGAAACCATCAACTCGCCTTGATAGTCAGAATCTATCAAACCAACGAGATTCCCCAAAACAATCCCATGCTTATGACCAAGGCCAGATCTAGGTAATATCGTTGCCGCCAGCTGAGGGTCTTCGATATAAATCGCCAATCCAGTAGGTATCAGGGTAGTTTGGCCAGGTTCTAAGTTAATCGATTCGTCTAGGCAAGCTCTCAAATCAACACCCGCAGAACCCTGAGTTGCGTAACTAGGTAAGGGAATAGTATTCCCAATTTTGTCATCCAAGATTTTTATTTGTAATGGCGTTTTCATTTACTTTTTCTTTTTTGATTTAATTTTTCAGATAGTCGAGTCACTAATTCTTGAGCCAAGGAAGCTTTAGATGTCAAAGGCAATAATTCTTCACCATCTACAGTAACCAAAGTTACCTCATTGTTGTCACTATTAAATCCAATTTCTTGATTCGAAACATCATTCGCAATAACGACATCTAAGCTCTTCCGCTTAAGCTTAGATTTAGCGTACTGAATAACATCGTTTGTTTCAGCAGCAAAACCAACAATTAGAGACTGACTACTTTCTCGCATAGCAGAGACGTTAGCAATTATGTCAGGATTCTGAGTAAGCTCTATTTGAATATTATCGCCGAAACCAGTCTTCTTCATCTTCTGTTCAGAAACATCAATTGGCCTGTAATCGGCAACCGCAGCAGAACCAATAAATACATCTAATCCAGTTCGTGCTTGTCGCATTGCTTGCTCATACATCTGTTCCGCAGACGTCACATCAATACGTTCAATACCACTGCTACATGATAAGTTAACAGGACCGGAAATTAAGCAAACATCTGCACCCACTGCATGGAAGGCTTCTGCCAAGGCATAGCCCATCTTGCCTGAGCTATGGTTTGAAATATATCGAACAGGATCAATCGCTTCTCGCGTTGGCCCTGCCGTAATAACGACTCTGTACTTACATTCTCGCGGTGTTGATTCCTGAGAAATTGCCGCAACAATATCGCTTGGTTCCATCATTCGACCAAAACCAACATCACCACATGCTTGTTCGCCTGATGCTGGCCCTACTATTTGGAGTCGCTGCTCATAACTTTCGATGAGATTCTGGAGATTCTTTTGCGTAATAGGATTTGCCCACATTACTTGATTCATTGCCGGCGCGATCGCTATCTGCGCCTCGGTCGCTAGCACAAGCGTTGTGAGAAGATCATCCGCAAAGCCATTAGCTATTCTTGCGATGCAATTTGCACTAGCAGGTGCGATCAATATGAGATCTGCCCATTTTGCGAGTTCGATATGCCCCATTCCTGCTTCAGCATCTTCATCAAGAAGTGCTGTAGAAACAGGTTCGCCACTTAAAGCTTGGAAGGTCAATGGTTGGACGAATGCACACGCACCCTGCGTCATCACAACGCGTACGTTCGCACCGTTTTTCTTGAGTTGGCGACAAAGGTCGGCAGATTTATAAGCAGCAATACCACCACTCACGCCGAGCACAATATTACAGTCTTGAAGTGCCATACTATTTTTGGTCTATCAGATAAAAACAAACCCGCTGTCGCAAGCGATAGCGGGTTCGTAGAATTTCGATCGGGTTATGTCCTACTTAGGAACAACCTGCTCAGCTTGTGGGCCTTTTTGACCTTGGCCTACAGTGAACTCAACTTCTTGGCCTTCAGCTAAGGTTTTAAAGCCTTCAGACTGGATTGCACTAAAGTGAACAAAAACGTCTGGACCGCCGTTTTGCTCGATGAAACCGAAGCCTTTTGACTCGTTAAAAAACTTAACCTTACCTGTAACTCTTTCTGACATAACCTATTCCTGAATATATAACGTAATTGAAACGCTCAAAACGTGGATATAGGTATGTACAAACAAGCATTCTAGATGCCCAATGTCATAAAAATAGCCGTGTTTTTAAGGCTTCCTTAGTTATACTAGCTGACTTTAATTACAAACACCAAGAATTGTTTTAACAATGAACAAAAGCATTCGCACAGAGATCTTCACACGCTTTCGAAACGACAATCCAAAACCTGAAACAGAACTGAATTACAGCTCTCCTTTCGAGTTACTTATTGCTGTCATTTTATCTGCCCAAGCGACCGATAAAGGCGTTAACAAAGCAACTGACAAACTCTTTCCTGTCGCAAACTCTCCCGAAAAAATATACGCGCTGGGAGTAGATGGCTTAAAGGACTATATAAAAACCATCGGCCTATTTAATGCTAAAGCAGAAAATGTCATCAAGACATGTGAGATGCTCATTTCTCAACACAACTCAGAAGTACCTGAAGATCGCGAAGCCCTAGAGGCACTCCCTGGCGTTGGAAGAAAAACCGCTAACGTTGTACTTAATACAGCCTTTGGCCATCCTACAATGGCGGTCGACACACATATTTTCCGAGTAGCAAACAGAACGAAGATCGCTCCGGGCAAGAATGTACTGGAAGTCGAAAAGCGCTTATTACGCGTTATTCCAAAAGAATTTCTTGTGGATGCTCACCACTGGCTGATACTTCATGGACGCTACACATGTATGGCACGAAAGCCTAGATGTCAGAGCTGCATGATCGAAGATTTATGCGAATTTAAAGACAAGACCGGCGAATAACGCTGCGATTAGAAACAAAAAAACCGCCATCTTATTCAGATGGCGGCAAATAATATTAGGACCTAGAACAAGTAGTGGCTATTTAAATAACATATCGCCACTCAAACCTTGCTTTTCAAGAATGTCTCGTAAGCGCTTAAGTGCCTCTACTTGAATTTGGCGAACACGTTCACGGGTCAAGCCGATTTCGCTACCAACCTCTTCCAAAGTACTCATCTTATAACCGCGCAAACCAAAACGGCGTGACAACACCTCTTGCTGCTTGCCAGAAAGCTGATCCAACCAACCATCAATCGAACCTTGCAAATCGTTATCTTGCAAGATTTCGGCAGGATCCGAAGCATTTTCATCTGCAACGGTGTCTAGTAACGATTTATCGCCATTCACACCAATCGGTGTATCAACAGAAGCTACACGCTCATTAAGACCAAGCATCTTCTTCACATCAGCAACTGGTTTGTCGAGAAGATCCGCAATTTCTTCTGCTGATGGCTCGTGATCAAGCTTTTGTGTCAATTCACGTGCTGCGCGCAAATATAAATTCAATTCTTTCACAACATGAATCGGCAAACGGATGGTGCGTGTTTGGTTCATGATTGCGCGCTCGATGGTTTGACGAATCCACCAAGTAGCATATGTTGAGAATCTGAAACCGCGCTCAGGATCGAATTTCTCAACCGCGCGAATCAAACCTAGGTTACCTTCTTCAATGAGATCTAGAAGAGTCAAACCGCGATTAACGTATCGACGCGCAATTTTTACAACTAAGCGCAAGTTACTTTCAATCATGCGCTTACGACCAGCTTCATCTCCTTTCTGAGCAAGGCGCGCAAAATGCACCTCTTCCTCAGCTGATAGAAGAGGAGAAAAACCGATCTCATTTAAATACATTTGAGTCGCATCAAGTTGACGACTTGCGGCTGCATCTCCGCGAGTTCCTGTACGACGGCTATCGATAGATGTAACTACCGATGCAATATCTTCCTCATGCTGTGAATTTCCATTGTCTGAACCAAAACCGAACTGCTCTGCTTCAAATAAAGTATCTCTTTCTGCTGCCATGGTGTTTCTCCGCTTTTTATTGTCTATTCCGTTTTCAGGAATAACCTAGCTGTTTCTTAATCGCCCTCTTATGAAGGCATCTATCTTTTTGGCAAGTACTTTTCCGGGTTGACCGGCTGACCATCCTTACGAATTTCAAAATGAAGCATAGGCTTTTGGCCTTTCGTACCCATTGTTGCAATTCGTTGACCACGCCGGACAGGTTCACCCTCTTTTACCAGCATCGTCTGGTTGTGCCCATAAGCACTTAGGAATCGATCGCTGTGGTTAATGATTATAAGATTTCCATAACCTAAGAGACCGTTCCCTGCATATACAACTTCTCCCGAAGCTGCTGCATTAACGTCATCGCCGACGGCACCTCCTATATCAATGCCTTTGTTGATATCCCGACTGCGTGAGTTCACAGAATACTTCGCAAGGATCAGGCCAACATGAGGCCACGCCCAAGTTATGTTATTGGAATTATTGAGATTTTTGTTCTTTGTCGATTTGTAACGAGATTCAGGTTTTCGTTTACGTTTTGTTACATTTGAAGAACCAGAAGGCGAAGAGCTGGCAGAATTTGAGGCCGACTGGATGGCTGAAGCACTCACTTCCAAGTCTATTTTTTGACCAACAAAAACGGTATATGGCGATTTTATGTTGTTAGCACTTGCTAACTCTTTGTAGTCACGTCCGTAGCGCCACGCGATCTTGTATAGCGTTTCACCGGACTGAACCACATGAGTTCCAAAATACACCGGAGGGTTAAAGTTTTTATTGTAGTAAATGTCTGGAGAAGTGCACGCCGATAATGCAAAAAAAACCAAGATACATTTGGTTACAGAAAGAGCTTTGCGCCAAAAGACGTCAATTTCTCGTACACCAAACATGAGTTTTTCGTTCAACATATCGACCTTAAATATAACCTAAAGAAATATAAAAATATTTTTATATTTCTTTATATTTTACATAAGTAGAGTTCGTTTTAAGAAGTGCCGCTAAGTACCTATTATTTAAGTACTTTTTTATTTTGAAAACAATTGCAAAAGTGTTACCAAAATACTCGAGTGTTCCGTTACGTAACACTAGTTTGCATTCCGCTCTAGTCTATTTATAACAACTAATATGAGCAAAATTGAGCCTACTCCAACAACAAACCAAATCGCTGCCAACCCTATTTGAGGATCGCCGACTAATTGAGCATAGTCTGCTGGCCATAATACGCCTTCTAGATGAGCAACATTCTCGCCCTTACTATTTAATCGGTAGCTTAGTACTTCTCTCCAAGGCCAGATCTTCTGAATTGACCCCAACATTAGTCCAGTCAAAAAACTGAGGCATATTGTTCTGTATAGATGTAACAGATGAGCAATAATTCTTGCCCCCAGAATTAAACCCAACAAACACCCCAAGACAAAACAAGCGAGAACACTTAGTTCAAAACTTTTCACTGAGCCAAGGATGAAAGTGTAAGTACCTAGAAGTAATAACAAAAAGCTCCCCGACACCCCTGGCAACAACATTGCAAATATCGCAATGAAACCAGAGATAAACGCACCCAAAAGATTGAATTCAAGCGAAAAAAATCGACCGCTCGCAATAAACATCGCCAACCCAACCCCTAATACCAGTGCAATGCATTCACTGCCTCTCCAGCGATCCATACTGCTTCCCATGATCCACACTGAAGCCGCAATAAGACCACAGAAAAAAGACCATAAAGGAATAGGGTGACTAACAATAACTTCAGAAATAAAGGAAGCGAGCAAAAAGATACTACTGAGAATACCCGAGAGCAAAATCAACAAGAACAATGCGTCGATCTCTTGAAAAAACTGCTGAATAGACCTGTGTTGTAGAAGCTTTCGCAGGGCAGGAAGTACAGAGTTAATACTTGATAGCAGTCGCTCGTATATCCCAGTTATAAATGCAATTGTTCCACCGGAGACGCCGGGTACTATATCCGCTGCGCCCATCATAATGCCACGCAAAAATATTAGCACCCAATGCATAGATTCTCCTTTAGCTTAGCGAACAACACCCGGCAAAAATGGTACAAACATTACCGGCTCAATGACGTCTTTCAAGAATTGCTCACCTCTACGCGTCACAATAGTCAAATTTTGCTGCACATCGCCTAAAGGCACGATCATCTTGCCACCATCTTTCAACTGACGAAGTAACTCAAGGGGAATCTCTTTCGGTGCGGCAGTCACCATAATTGCATCAAACGGCGCTTGCTCGGGCCAACCAATGCCGCCATCAGCATGACGGCTGTATATATTGCGATAACCTATTCGTTCAAAACGCTGACGCGCTTTATTCAATAATGGAGAGATGCGTTCGACCGTATAAAGCTCATCAACGACTTGAGACAAAATAGCGGCTTGATATCCAGACCCTGTTCCCAACTCCAGCACTCTACGAGGCTGATGCTGAACGAGTAACTCCGTCATTCTTGCGACAATATATGGCTGCGAGATGGTTTGATTATGTCCGATAGGTAAAGCAGTGTCTTCGTATGCTCGATGCGACAGCGCTTCATCTAAGAAAATATGTCGAGGTGTATCAGCGATTGCCTCCAGAACACGCTCATCAGCAATACCCTTATCGCGCAAACGCTGAACCAACCTCAGACGCGTTCGGCGAGAGGTCATTCCGATGCCTTCAATACTCTGCTCTGGCATTAAGACTTCTCTTTCACGGCTTGTTGCAAGGTCGCAAGCGCTGTATGCGAAGTCATATCGGCATGAATAGGTGATACGGAAACGTAACCATTAGATACAGCATGAAAATCAGTACCTTCCCCCGCATCATCACCCTCACCAGCAGTAGAAATCCAGAGACGCTCTTTGCCTCGTGGATCTGAAAACTGCTCAGGCGGCTTCCCTTTTGCTCGGTGACCAAGACGCGTGATCTTTAAGCCATTTAGCTGTTCATAAGGCACATCAGGAACGTTAACGTTGAGAATAGTTCGTGGAGGTAAAGTCGAGAAGATGTCGTTTTCCAATATATCGCGAACCACTTTTGCGACAGTCTCGTAATGCCAGTTTCCGCGATTTACGAGTGATGCGGCTATGGCAGGTTTTTCTAAAAAACGCCCCTCTAAAGCAGCCGCAACAGTCCCTGAATAAAGTACATCATCACCTAAGTTCTCATGGGTATTGATACCGGAAACAACTCGCTCAACATCTCCATTAGTCAAAGCAGTCAAACCAACGTGAACGCTATCAGTTGGCGTACCATCAACACATTGAAAACCATTTCGAAGAGTCGTGACTTTTAAAGGTCTTGATAAAGTGAGAGATCCACTGGCTCCACTATGATCACGATCAGGAGCAACAACAGTAATTTCGGCTATTTTGCTAAGCTCGTCAGCCAAACAGTGCAAACCTTCTGCATTCACACCGTCATCATTAGATAGTAACAATTTCATTTTAATTCTCTATCACTGCTCTGCCATCTGACGTGTTGAGGCATCTTCTAAATCAAATAGCTCGCTCAACAAACTCGTAGCAAAAGCGCCTGGCATTAAATTGAAATGAAGCGTCAACGCATCATCATCAAAACTCCAGGAAAAATTCTCAGCTGGCATTCTATATGGCCGCCTAGCTAAGGTCATTCTATTCTTATGCAATCCTCGCACTAGTTCAGGATATTGTGCAAAAAACGCATTTTCTTCGTCCGTTTTAGGCGCGAGCCCTGGCGCATCATCTCCGTACAAAGGACCATCCGAGGCGACAAGCCAGGTCCCGTCTTGTACTTTATCCGCCAACATAATATTAAACAGATAGGAACGCACAGCCGATAGGTAAAACGATCTTTGCGAACGAGAGACTTTTATTTCGCCGGCAAACCAACGCTTAGCACGCTCTAAATTTTGATTATCACGCCCGAAGCGCTGAACACCAAAGTAATTAGGAAATCCATGCTCACGTATATATTCAAGACCAGACAATAAATCAGCAGTTTGCGAAACTCCGCGAACGACTAATCGAAAATAATTGCCGACATGTTCACCACGACGAAGTTTTTTATTATGCCTAGCAAGCTCAACTAACCGAACACCCTCAATTCCGCTAAGATCTATCGAATCAAACTGGCGATTACGCACATACACACTAAACCACTGACGAGTGACCGCCCAACGATCTTTCATGCCCGAATAACTGACATCCATTGGTTTAACGCCAAAATAATGCGCTAACTGCTTCGCGATGAACTCGGTATTCTGGCCAGTCTTTTCGATAAATAAATATAAATGCTCACCCTCACCAGAAAATTCCATCGTCATTTTCTCTTCCACATAAAAATCTTGTGGCGTCGCCTTATATGTAGCTTTTAACCAAACGCTACTGCTTGCTCTTGGGAGAGAATTCACACGCTTACCTGCCTCATAAGCATGACGCTCGCATCACAGGCAATACCCTCTTTTCTGCCTGTAAATCCGAGCTTTTCAGTCGTCGTCGCTTTAACACTCACACGATCCACATCTATCCCTAGATCTTCAGCGATACATTGACGCATATTATCAATATGGGGCAACATCTTCGGCGCTTGGGCGATAATCGTGCTGTCCAAGTTATTCACCGAAAAGCCTTTTGATTGAATCAAATCATTTACCGCTCTGAGTAAAAAACGGCTATCTGCTCCCGACCATTCGTCATCAGTATCTGGAAAATGCTTACCTATATCTCCTAAGGCTAAAGCACCTAGCATTGCATCACAGATCGCATGCAACAACACATCACCATCTGAATGCGCCTTTAAACCAAAGCTATGAGGAATTCTCACGCCGCCAAGAGTAACGAACTCTCCATTCTCGAACGCATGTACGTCATAGCCCGTACCCACTCTAAGATCAGGCGTCATATTTGTTTTCTCATTTACGGTATTTGTACTTTCTAGTGCAGCCAAATCTTCAGGCTTTGTGACCTTAATATTGCTCGACCGTCCTTCTACAAGTAGCGGAGAGTGCCCTGCAAACTCCATCGCTGAAGACTCATCAGTAATTTGTACTTCTTTCTTTAAAGCAGAGCGTAAAGCATCACGTAAAAGCGCATAAGGGAATGCTTGGGGAGTCTGTGCGCGCCAAATTATGTTGCGATCGAGCGTTGAATCCACCCGACCATTCTTGGAACATTTAATTGTATCAACCGAGGGAAGCGCTAATAACGCACCATCTGGTGCATCCAATAATGACTTTTCTAGTAACTCTAACTCATGTTCAGTAATCAAAGGACGAGCGGCATCGTGAACCCAAACCCAATCATGATCCGCAGCCTTATCAGATAAAGCCATTAACCCTGCTAGAACGGTATCTGCTCTTTCATCACCGCCAACAAACCTTATGCACTTGTTGGTAACATCAACAGGTAGAGAATTAAAATAGGAGTCGTCAGACCTTAAACCTACCAACACGGTTTCAAAGCGAGGTTTTGCAGTCATTGCTTCTATTGTTCGAGCAATGATCGTTTGTCCATCAATGTTAAGATATTGCTTTGGAATGGTGGACCCCATTCGAGATCCGATACCAGCGGCGGGTAGAATGAGCCAGTGCTTCGGCTCAGAATTGCGTTTTACCATGCAGAATGTTCATCAATGATCGCTTGAATTGACCACCATAAAGAAGGTCTCGTTTCGACCAATCATACCAAGGTCTACGCGTGCGCGCTCCTCTATTACTTCATAACCTTTCTTAAGATTTGTTACTTTCGCGTCTAAGCGCCCATTTCGCTCTTCCAGCTCAAGATTCGCAACACGCAATACATCTACTTTTTCTTGCAATTGCCACACCTCAAATATGCCGCCTTCGCCAGCCCACAGCCTGAACTGAAGCACGACCGTTGCCAACAACAAGAAACCCCACAACAACTTCATTTACAATCCGATAAAAACTAAAAATATGGTGAACAAAAATAACAAACCTATGAGTTCACTCTAGCCTAGAATCGGCATCACGCTAGCCTAAAATTCATGTCCAAATTGAAATAATTCTCTACTAGCGAGAGCTAAAAAAAGGGCTAAACTGCCCTTCTTTTTTGCTTAAAACTAAGCTCACTTAAAGCGCTAAGCAAGCTCAGTTTGAACAGGCCAATTATTGGCCTTTGATTTCCGAACGACCTTTATAAGGTGCTGCTGAGCCAAGTTTTTCCTCAATACGCAGCAAGCGATTGTACTTAGCAACACGGTCAGAGCGACATAGCGAGCCTGTCTTGATCTGACCGGCACATGTACCTACTGCCAAATCAGCAATAGTCGTATCTTCGGTTTCACCTGAACGGTGAGAGATCACTGCGGTGTAGCCTGCATCTTTCGCCATTTGAATTGCATCAAGCGTCTCACTCAAGCTACCAATTTGGTTGAACTTGATAAGAATTGAGTTACCGATGCGCTCATCGATACCACGCTTAAGAATCTTAGTGTTAGTCACGAACAAGTCATCACCAACTAGCTGTACTTTGTCACCAAGTACTTTTGTTTGATAAGCCCAACCAGCCCAATCAGATTCATCTTGACCATCTTCAATAGAAACAATTGGGTAAGCATCACAAAGCTCTGCTAAGTAATCAGAGAAGCCTTCAGCAGAGAAGACTTTACCTTCACCGCTTAGATCGTACTTTCCGTCTTTGTAGAATTCAGAAGATGCACAATCTAGCGCGAGTGTAATGTCATCACCTAGAGCGTAGCCGGCATCGGCAACAGCCGTTTTAATGACTGCCAATGCATCAGCATTAGACGCTAAGTTAGGCGCAAAACCACCTTCATCACCAACAGCTGTGTTCAAGCCTTGAGATTGCAACACTTTCTTCAATGCGTGGAAAATTTCAGCACCCGCACGAAGCGCTTCAGCGAACGTAGGCGCAGATACTGGTTGCACCATAAATTCTTGGATATCAACATTGTTATCTGCGTGCTCACCACCGTTCAGGATATTCCAANATNCGACTATTGCTGATTTGGCAGT
>NZ_LWFH01001765.1:0-982 GCF_001635725.1 Oleiphilus sp. HI0066 | reverse complement strand
CTTTATGCTGCTTTTGAATCTGTTTGGTTCAGAGAACCAAGAGCGCCAAAACTCTTCTGCTGAAGAATCTGAACAATACGGCGACTGCGCGAAGTTAATACGCTGTGTGCGAACAAAATAGGCACAGCGACCACCAAACCAAGCACGGTCGTCATCAAGGCTTGCGAAATACCAGAAGCCATTAGTTTTGGATCACTCGTTCCGAACACTGAAATACTTTGGAAGGTTGCGATCATACCTACAACCGTACCAAGCAGCCCCAATAATGGCGCAACGGCGGCAAGTAATTTCAAAAAGCTTTGGCCTTGTTCGAGGTTTGCTAATTCTGCCATCACTGCTTCATCAACTTTTAGCTCAAGCGCGTCATTATCATTCTCTACATCGGCAGATTTAACTGCATGCAATACGCGACCTAGGGGGTTGTCCTGTCGTAGGTCTTGAGACTGTAATTGTTTGCGTACGCCTAACTCAGCCTTAAGCAATTTCAATAGCTGGTATAGGCCTATCAATAAACCAATCAAGCCAAGCGCAATAATGATGTAGCCAATGTTCCCGCCTTGTGCAATACGCTCTTGAAGCGTTGGCTCGCGGTCAAGCAATGCAAACAATTCGCCGCGCGTTGGATCAATTAACAGTGTGGTAGGGATTGCAGTATCCAATTGCGGAATCTGCGAAAACGTCTCTGAAGGTTGGGTCGGTAGTTCGCTCAATTGTTGCTTGCTAAGATCCCAAGCTAGGTAATTACCTCGCTCATCCATCGCACTAAAGGTACCGATACGAAGCACTTGCTTAGGGGAAGTTTTTCCATCCAATGCAACAACGGGAAGATCTAATAATTCAATCTTCCCTGATTCAACAATTTCACTTTCAAAACTACTGAATAAGGCTTGTAGCTCAAGAAGGGTTGGCACCTTACTGGTCTCGGCAAAACGCAATGCTGTAATACGATCAGGAAATTGTGCACTGGTCATCGAATCTTCAA
>NZ_LWFH01001764.1:0-800 GCF_001635725.1 Oleiphilus sp. HI0066 | reverse complement strand
GCTGTAAAAAAATCATTGGTTTGTTTTTAGTTGCAGCGCCCGAGGGCATTGAAAAAGTTCTAGCTGCACACCCTGACATGGAAATTTATACCGCCGCTGTCGACGAAAAGCTAAACGACAAAGGATATATATTACCCGGGCTTGGCGATGCAGGAGACAAGATCTTCGGGACCCAGTAGCAACAACTCACCCTAAACATAGCGAAAAGGAAGATTCACGATGTCAGATGAAAATGCATTCAGCCCAAAGACTGCGCTAATTGGCGCACAAATGCTGTTCGTTGCCTTCGGCGCCCTCGTTCTTGTCCCCTTACTTACAGGGTTAGATAGTAACGTTGCTCTATTTACTGCGGGTGTTGGCACGCTCATCTTTCAACTTATAACTAAGCGCAGCATTCCGATTTTTCTCGCTTCCAGCTTTGCCTTTATCGGCCCTATTATTTATGGCATCCAGACATGGGGCATAGCCTCAACGATGGGCGGACTAATGGCCGCAGGTTGCGTATATATTTTGCTCTCGGGCATTGTTGCGTGGCGCGGAACCGAGATCATCGAACGCGTCTTGCCGCCGATTGTTGTCGGCCCGGTTATCGTTGTAATTGGTTTAAGCCTTGCACCAGTCGCTGTGAATATGGCACTCGGTAAAACGGGTGACGGTTCAGCAGAGCTAGTCAACCAGAACACTGCCATTCTTATCTCAATGAGCGCATTGCTTGTTACCGCCATTGCATCTCTTCTAGGCAGCGGCATTATTCGCTTAATCCCTATACTTCTTGGAGTCTCTGTCGGCTATGTCGTCGC
>NZ_LWFH01001763.1:0-789 GCF_001635725.1 Oleiphilus sp. HI0066 | reverse complement strand
TACCTGTTGGTAAAACGAATCTGGATCAATTTGCCACAGGGCTAAATGGCACACGCTCGCCCTACGGTGAATGTCGTAATGCCTTCGATGCGAAGTACATCAGTGGTGGCTCAAGCGCGGGTTCATCTGTGTCAGTCGCCTTAGGCCTAGCAAGCTTCAGTTTAGGCACTGACACCGCCGGTTCAGGACGCGTGCCGGCCTGCCTGAATAACTTATATGGCGTTAAACCAACACGAGGGTTGTTGTCTGCCAGCGGCATGTTGCCAGCGTGTCGTAGCTTAGATTGCATGACGATTTTTGCGCTGAACGCAGATGAATCGAACTTAGTTTTGTCGGTCGCAGAAGGGCTTGATGACAATGACGGCTATAGTCGTGCCAATCCTTATCCTAATCAAACACGGCAATATGGTGTGCGTGCAGGGGATTTGAAAATCGGAGTCATCCAATCAGATCAGCTCGAATTCTTCGGTGACGCAGCATACGAGCACGCGTATTTAGCGACTGTAGAACGCATTAAAGATGACGGTGCTCAGATTGAAGAGCTCGACTTCTCGCCCTTTGTTGAAGCTGCGAAATTGTTATACGAGGGACCTTGGGTAACTGAGCGTTACTTGGCAACACAACCTTTAATTGATGAGCAACCTGAAGCAATGTTCCCAGTTGTGCGAGAGATCATCGAACCAGGCAAGAATGCAAGTGCTGCGGCCTTGTTTACCGCGCAATATCGCTTGCAAGAATTGAAAGCAAAATGCGATGCGATTGTTGCACAATATGATTGTTTGCTAACGC
>NZ_LWFH01001762.1:0-889 GCF_001635725.1 Oleiphilus sp. HI0066 | reverse complement strand
GGCTGGGCTTACTTTGGAGTATCAGAATTGGGCATTTACGATGGCGTTTTCCGATTCAAATATAATTGCCAATAGTAGAGATAATGAGGCTCTTGAGAATCTAACGAGATTCGGAACCTTCACTATTGCATGGCGTATTTAAATCTCGATCAGATTTAAGGGCGTTTTAATCGCCTACATATTTCCATGTTGCGTCACCTTCATTGCAAAACCGATATTTTCCGCTCAGCATTGCGCTTTTATCATCCAAGATAGAAAGTGATAATACGCGACACCTTGTATTTTGATCAGAGGGTGAGTCGAAAGGAACTGCGACAAGATCAAGCGATGCGTCAGAATAATGAAAGTTCGCTGGCTCCCCGTCTGCTTTGTTATCTAGCGTATCGAATATGTCGTTAGCAATCGCACTGCGTTGTGATGTTGATAGCTCAGCTAATGGAGCTTTAGAAAGTTGCCAGCGATTTCCATTCTGACATAAGGTCCAAAGCATTGTTTGGAAGCGACTATGTTTTGCAGATTTTACGGCAAATTTGACGCGACGACAGGATGTGTCACCTTGTTTGTAGTCCGCAATAATCTTGAATAGAGCTCTAGAACCTTTTTTGCTTTTCCATTCTGCTTTTTCTAATTGTTTGTAGTTGTTAAGGCCGTTCACAACGAATGCTTTCAAAGAGTCTTGCTCTTCGTCATTGAGAGAGCCAATCTCAGTGCTGGATAGAAAATTAATGTTTGACGCTGCGCCCGTCATTGAGAACAGTAAAGAGATAATAAAGATATAAGTACGCATAGGTATGGCTTCCATTTCATCAAACATTGGCTTTGAGGTTTGTAGTAAGCAGTATAGCTTGAAGAATAATCACGGGCAGTAGTTATGCGTGATATTTTTGAG
>NZ_LWFH01001761.1:0-626 GCF_001635725.1 Oleiphilus sp. HI0066 | reverse complement strand
CTAAGTAAGAGCATTTCATGTCGGTCAAAAAACTCATTCTCATTATTTCCATCGCGGCTGCTTTTGTCGTGTTTTACAGCCTTGGTTTAGATCAATACCTAAGCCTGGATTATTTTCTAGCGCAGCGCGACGCTCTACTTGATTATCAAGCTAACGAGCCTTTTAAAGCTGCCGTAATTTTCTTCCTAATCTATGTCGCGGTCACCGCGCTGTCACTCCCAGCAGCCACACTGATTACACTCGCAGCAGGTGCAATCTTTGGGCTCGTGCAAGGGCTATTGCTCGTCTCATTTGCTAGCACAATAGGCGCAAGTATCGCGTTCTTAATGGCGAGAACTCTGTTCCGCGATTCGGTACAGCAACGTTTTCAATCTAGCTTCAGTAAAATCAATGAAGGCATTGATAAAGAAGGGGCATTTTATCTATTCGGTTTGCGCCTCGTACCCATCTTTCCATTTGTCGCAGTCAACTTACTAATGGGGCTGACAAACTTTCCATTGCGCCGCTACTTTTGGGTGAGCCAGCTAGGTATGTTGCCGGGCACATTTGTCTACGTGAATGCGGGAACACAGTTAGCAGAATTAGATTCGTTATCAGGCATCGCATCTCCTGCAATTTTATTGTCC
>NZ_LWFH01001760.1:0-629 GCF_001635725.1 Oleiphilus sp. HI0066 | reverse complement strand
GGCGCGCTTGAATCGTTGTCGCTCATACTTCTTTACTTGGTGCGGTTGAAGATTCCAATGGCTGACTGGTGCTAAGGCTTTCTTTTTCAACGTCGGCTAATGCTTGCGAAACTGTCTGATGAATTTTGTTTGCATCATCATTGATATCCAAGCTGTTGCCTTGTTTTTTAAGTTGCTCTCGAAGTTCTTCTATTTCTACCTGACGATCAATTTCTTGAGAAAGTGTGCTGGTTAGTCGTCGAGCTTTGCCAATCCATTTGCCAATTGTCGCGGCTGCTTTAGGAAGACGCTCTGGCCCCAGGACGAGCAGCGAAATAATGGCAACGATGATAATTTCAAGAAAGCCAATATCAAACATAGGTGTTTATCTATGCCTTGTTATTGTCTGAATTTGTTTTTTCAGCTTTAACGTCGATCACGTCATCATCTTTCTTATCAAGCGGTTTAGCTTGCTCTTCGTCTTTCATTGCTTTTTTAAAGCCTTTTACTGCGCCGCCAAGATCTCCGCCCATATTGCGAAGTTTTTTGGTGCCGAATATCAAGGCAACAATCACTAAAATAATCAGTAGCTGAGTAGGGCTGATTCCCATATTAAGACTCCTTCTTACGTTGAGCTTTTTCTTCTAAGC
>NZ_LWFH01001759.1:0-1033 GCF_001635725.1 Oleiphilus sp. HI0066 | reverse complement strand
AGATATCGAAGTGCGGCATATTCCACCACTCATAAGTGTTTGGGATATAAGTCTCAGGAAGCGTTTCCAGCTCGGGACGTTCTATTTCTTCTTGGCGTTTTTTGCGCTCGAGCTTGGCAATTAATGGGATATCTTTTGAAGCATCAACACGTAACTTAAGTTGAGACACATCAATATCAAAATTGAATCCGAAAAGATCTTGCAAGATCTGTTGGTCGAGATAAACATCAAAGCCGTCTTCCGCATAGCGAATCGTTTGCGGCCAAGGCTGAGCAACGCCTTTGGAATAATATTCTTGTTTAGTCAGATCCAGTTCAAAAGTATTGCTCTCATCCCCCACCCAACCGGATACTAATAATTCATCGATGTCCGATTCAATAGCAATTTCTAGTAATGATGCGATCGTATCGACTGGTAACAAGGTTTGTTCTGGGGAGCGGTAAATAAAGATAGGTTCGTCATCAGTGTAAGGCCCTACACTGAGTTGTACTACTAGCAAGTCTTCATCATCAAGTTCTAACTCTGTAGCCTTCGCACTAGACAACAGCATAGCGAACACAAGAAAAGCAAACATGCTAAACCTGAGGCTACAAAAAATGTTGAACAAGAAAGGGTGCTGCATATACGAAAAAGGCGCCGATATGATCGAGCGCCCTCTATAACATTACTGACTTAACTCAAAGCGTTCTTCAATGAGATTTGTACCACCGTACTTCTCGTCTTCATCAAAACGAACAATGAAAGAGGTCTGATCTGGTTCTACAGGTTGAGGCAAACGCACTTTAATCAAACGTTTGTTGATGCTTGTATATACGCCAACACCCTTTGACATAGCAACGCGATCACCCGCTTTACCATTGTCATTCTCGAAAATCTCTACGCTGCCATATAACGATGACGACCCTTCACGTGTAATCTGCATTTCGAAAGCGCCATTCTTACCTTCTGTCGCATCAAAAATAATACTTTCTAAACCCGCAACAGAACTCAACTCACCCTTTCGGATAATAATAGGAATAGCGATTTTCAGACG
>NZ_LWFH01001758.1:0-710 GCF_001635725.1 Oleiphilus sp. HI0066 | reverse complement strand
CCGATGCTGTGAAAGAAGTATTGGCGCGCACACTGGGAGTGCCGATATTTCAGGAGCAGGTCATCAAGCTTGCCATGGTCGCAGCAGGTTTCACTGGTGGTGAGGCTGATCAATTGCGTCGCGCGATGGCAGCTTGGAAGAAGACTGGGGAGTTATTTCAGTTCAAGAATAAGCTGATAAAAGGAATGTTAGAGCGTGGCTACGAGTTGAGCTTTGCTGAGAAAATTTTTGAGCAAATTTGTGGTTTTGGTGAATACGGTTTTCCTGAGAGTCATTCTGCCTCGTTTGCGGTGCTGGCCTACGCATCTGCATGGCTGAAATACTATTATCCTGAGGCGTTTTATACCGCACTGCTAAATAGTTTGCCCATGGGCTTTTACAGTGCTTCGCAATTGGTACAAGACGCGCAACGTCATCATGTTTCTATACAGCCTGTATGCATTAATCGATCGATGATTGATCATGATCTACAAGGTGAAAACGCGAAAGTTATTCGCTTGGGCTTTCGTTTAGTAAAAGGGTTAAGCGTCGAAGGGCAAAACTTACTTGTTCGTGAGCGACCGCCCTTAGGTTTTAAATCTGTGAGCGAAGTGAAAGCGATCGGTCTATCTCGAAGAGATTTAGAGTCTTTGGCTTCTGCAGATGCGTTTAGATGTTTATCGGATAATCGTTATGAAACACGTTGGCAATTAATGAACCCTGAAAGTTCA
>NZ_LWFH01001757.1:0-858 GCF_001635725.1 Oleiphilus sp. HI0066 | reverse complement strand
CTTGACCCAATGAATCAGTAATTCTTAAGTCAGAAAGGGTTGTACCTTTAAAACGAACACGAAGCACTTCAAAGAGACTCCCTTCACTAGAGGGAAACAAAAGAAACTGTGCTTCGTCACCCTCACCATCGCGTTTCTCGACAATGAAGTTATTTGCGATTAATGCAGCATCACCGTTGAATAACATAGCTGGCGTGGCAGAGAGATCATCGCCAAGCAGCTGAACACTTGCCTGTTCTAGATCGGGATCGTAGACAGTTACTTCACCCTGATATACGTATATTTTCTGAGCTAATGGCGCTTTTGTTTCCCAATAAAACAAATCTGGCTTCTTAGCCTTAAATTCACCCCGTGTTTCTTGAACACGTGTACCTCTGCCATCAACGACAAATTGGATAAATGACCCCTGAATATCCGCCGATGCAGACAGCAATGCAGACAATTCATCTGCGTCTGTGCGTGTTTTTGAAAACAGATCAAAAGAGGCAATGATTAAAATCGTTACGAGAGAAAACCGTAAAGAGAGGGATTTCAGCAAGGTATGCTCTCCAAAAAAAAGAAAAGAGCATACCACAGGAGGAAATGAAAAAATTAAGGCTTTGTTAGCCAATAAACAGTTTATGCTTCAGGTGGTGGCGGAGCTAGAACTTCACGACTGCCGTTATGACCCGCCTCACTTACGACACCGGCTTGTTCCATCGCTTCGACCAAGTTTGCCGCACGATTGTAACCAATTTTCAGCTTACGCTGAACTGATGAAATTGACACACGTCGTGTTGTCGTAACAAAGGCAACAGCCTCATCAAACAAAGCATCTTGTTCACTTGCGCCAGAGTCTTCAGCGAAGGCCGCAGCGAT
>NZ_LWFH01001756.1:0-1264 GCF_001635725.1 Oleiphilus sp. HI0066 | reverse complement strand
CACTTTTGTACTGCTGAAATTCAAAGCCAACTTTTAGAAAACTATTATTGCTCGATTCGATTACTTCTTCATCAGCGAAAAACGCGTCGAGCCTTTTGGCAGTATCTCCAACTACATGCCCCCAGTAGTTACGGTTTTCTGTAAGCCAAGTAAGTGTCGGTGAGTCTTGTTGTTCCGAAGGAATAGAGCTTCTATCTTTTGCTGAGGGGGAGGTAAATTCGACATCATTAGCACTTGATGTAAATGCGCACATCAATAGCGCGACAGCAGTAATACTTGCACTAAAAATACTTGGCGATTTGACGCGCTTGCTCATCCAGTGTGGCACGCTTTTCTTGTCTTCCCATAAGTCCAGTGACATGCAGTGCTAGTTTAGGCAATGATCGTAAAAAGTCATGCTTTTTGCGAGGAATTATATGAAGGTGGATGTGCGGAACTGTTTGATTAGCAGCTTTGCCATCATTTAATAGAATATTACAGCCATCCTCTCCAAAACCTGCTCTAATCATTGCGCTCATCACCTTACGCCCTAAATCGAACAGTTTGGACTGATGTTCGTCTGATAGCGCTGAAATCCGATCGTGATGAGCGCGAGGTATGATTAAAACATGCCCAGAACTTAAGGGGTAAGCATCCATAATAATCATGAAGTGTTCATCTTCATAAATCACGCTGGCCGGCAGTGCACCGTTATTAATCGCGCAAAATGGACAGGGTCGACGACTCATATTATTGAAGGCTTTCAGAAGTGTTAGATGCGCTTTGCGCTTCGGCGATTTCCCATTCGTCTTGGCTTTGAGAAGCGATGCTGTACTCCTCTGAAGCCCAAGCGCCGAGATCAATTAATTTACAGCGCTCGCTACAAAATGGACGCTCTTTATTCTTCTCTTCCCATGTAACAGGGTCTGCGCAGGTTGGACAATTAACGATTAGAGGAGTGTTGTTTGACATTTATTTTGACTCGGCAAGTTTGAGGTATTCTTCGTGTTGTGAGTCTACCACGGCGTTCAGGTGGTCTAAATCACCATCGTTTAAAATAATGTCGTGAGCACGCTCTTGTTTCATTTTTCTAGGCATTTGAGCAGCAATGATTTTCCCTATATCTTCTTCTGAAGCGTTATCTCGCGTGGCTGCACGGATTTTTTGATCTGCCTCGGTGGCGTCAATTAATAATGTTCGCGTGCAGAGCTGGCTTTGTTTTGTTTCGAATAACAAAGGCGAGACTAGAATTGCGTAAGCTGATTCTGCTTGGCTAAGCTGTCGA
>NZ_LWFH01001755.1:0-6774 GCF_001635725.1 Oleiphilus sp. HI0066 | reverse complement strand
GTACTTCCTTCAAAAATTTTCGAATACGCGGCCACGGGAAAGCCGATTTTGGCGGGAGTAGCTGGGTATGCGGCAGAGTTTATTGACAACGAAGTGTCTAATGCCGAAGTTTTCTCGCCTACAAATTCGAAAGAAGCAAGAATTGCTGTTCGATCCCTCGAATTATGCAACAGCCGAAGAACAATGTTCATTGATAAATTTAAACGTTCAAGCATAAGTAAGCGACTAGCAGAAGATATTCTTCGTATATTGAAATCGAGCTAATGCTGACCGATACATATACACTGCAACTTTAGCCACTTTTTTTGTTAAACTTCAGCTCTATTTGCTCGTATGTAAAGTTCGAAAAAAACACAACAAGCAATAACACTAGAATGACGGCAACATTATTCTCAACAGGCCCACCAAAATTTAAACTTCGTTTTTCATCGACCATCGGGGCGAGCTCGATACCCGTGAACTTTTGAATCACCATTGCAAGAGAAATGACAATAAACAATACCCCAGCATGCGTCATATAAATTGAAAACGATCGCTTACCAATAAACTGAAATAACCGAGCTTTAAGTATTTTCGAGAACACTCCTGCTTCGAATGCAAAGCAAAAAACCGTCAAACAAAATAGTCCTGGAGCAATAATATTTTTGAATACAACGTCTGTCTGAGTAAGAAAAACAACACTAACGAGAAGCGCAAGCTCAACAAAACTAGCCAAAAACTTTGAGATTTGGGATTTGGGATTTGAGATTTGAGATTTTAAAAAAACAACATACGTCATCGCACCACAAAAAAAACAGAACAGCCCTCTCTGAACCTCTATAACCACTATATCTGATTCGCAATAAATCAAAATAAACGCCAAAAGAACAATCACAAACCAAGAACCGATTCTAAATGATCGGAAAACCGATATTGAAGCGAACAACAATGCATACATGTAAAACTCTATGCTGATGCTCCACGACGGAGAATTAAAGCTAAATGGATCCGCAAATGGCACCCAAGCATGTATCAACAGAAAATTAGGAACTATCTCTGAAAATGCAAAAGCGTTAGTAAAGGGAACAGAGTTAAACGAAAAGCCGCCGAACTTCCACGCCAACCACTTACCACACTCAAGAATAATAAAGATGACCAGCATAAAAAAATGTAATGGGTAAAGACGATAGAATCTAGCCGTCATAAACGGCTTAAACTTTAAATCATCACGGAAACCATACCCATGCACCAAAACGAATCCACTTAAAACGAAGAAAAACTCAACAAAGACCCAGCTATTTTCAAAAAATGCTAGATCAGTGACCGAGCCTGACACCCTCATATGGAAGAGGACGACGAATAGAGCGCATAGGCCGCGGAAAGCATCAAGGACCTCAAAACGTTGATTCATTTATCACCCCCCTCCATGACTAAGCTAAAGTGTTGCCCATGATTCTTAGTCGCAACCTCTGATATCCAGATCGTGGCATTCTTTGCGGGGCCATCAACAAACCTTAATTGTCCATACAAAAAATATTTCTTAGACCAAATATCTTTCTTTGACTCATACAAAAACGACATTTCAGTCTTGCTTACCTTCCAAAGCTGGGCATTTGGGCTTTTATTAACATCACTAGGCTCAACGGCGGTAGAAAAGTACACATCTTCGCCCACAACCTTCGCGTAAAAAACACTTCCCGCCACTGGCCCTAGCTGCAAAAGCTGATTTGACTCTCTTTCCAATCGGTACAGATAATTTTGCTCTAATGGCGAATCAGAACCAAAATAAATTGCGTCCTTTGTAATACCTAACTGCACTGCCCTAGTTTGCTGACTTCCATGCAGAAGCTTCGAAAAACTCTTTGCACCATCTCGCGATACCCAAATTGCACTTTCGCGATCAGAATCACCTGTGGTCACATAAAACGTTTCTTCGTATGGATCTTTAAATACCCCATGGATATGCCTAATAGCATCAAATTGATAGGCTGATTCCCACGTTTCTCCGAAGTCCGTTGACCGCCAAAGTGCGATTGGCGAACGCTCCTTGTTCTGTCGGTATTCTCCGTAGAATAAAACGCCATCATCAAGCAATACGTTGATAGGTGATGAACCAACGATATCAGACCGGTAAGTAAAGGAGGTGTTAGCAAAGTCCAAGTGATAGAACCTTTTTCTAAACACCACGAGAAACTTCTTAGTGGATAGTCGAATGACATTACTTGGATACAACCTTAGCAAGCGGCAGACCAAAGAAAAGTGCATCGCCACCGTCAGGCTAAAAGAACGAGAAGCTGGTACTACTTCCTTATCCGTAGATTTGAAGTTTTCTAAAACAAAGCGACCACGCACAAAATTAATACTCTCAGACGCGTCCGCATAGAGAATCACGATTGAAACTTCCTATAAGTATATCTGCGCATGAGATTGTAAGCAGGTGCGATTAATTGCAACGCTAGAACAAAAAAAGCACCTTTGCACCGGTTGGCTAGCGAGACAGATTGAGCACTCGACTCAACGCTATTTACACCTTCACAGACAACGATTTCGAAAGGTGTGAGTTGAGCCATCCACTTATTAGCATTGTTTGTTAACAAAGGCCCTAGCGTCTCGCCCTTCCATTGCATTTCCTCTTGCGAAACGAGCTTCTCGGAAGCTGCTCCAAAATTCAGCATCCTTCTCTCAAACGTGATTTCCATCTGGGCACATACTTCTCTCAAGACAGACTCTGGGTCAGATATTAGATCTTCGTATACGACTTCTACGATATTTTTAAATCCTGAGCGCATTTTAAAAGACTGGAAAGCCTTTTCCTGCGCATAACCAGCAGCAATATGCATCGAAGATGGCCTTGATTTAGACCAATCCGCTTTTTTCTTGGAGGCCAATACGTCTCTAGGATCTCTTTTAATATGAACGATCACACTCTCGGGAAAGGTTGCGACTAACAAAGGCAAATACTCTATTAGCTTAGGGTCTTTATCACCAACATAGAGTGTACTGACACCCTTAGTAATAATTTGTTCATAAAGCTGTGCGGGTTTAAGCCCCTCATCAAAATCACCCTCCGACAATCCTAGTCGCTTGACCTTCTCATCCGACCAAAGTAGCTCTTGATTGACCGCAATATCTTCAGCCTTTCCAAGCTTCCCTCCAAAAACGAAACGTCGCAACATGCTGGTCTCAGGAACAAAAGTGACTTCTGAATGACTAGCTAGCATGCTCTGAAGTAAAGATGTTCCCGAGCGGCCCACTCCTATAATAAAAACTTTTTTCAATTGCTAATCCTGTCGATCTGCGACTTAACCATCAAAGGGCACTTTCCAATTTTAGTCTTAATGAGCGAGTCAACTAAACTAACTCGCACTGTAAAAGTGCCGCCTAGCTTCTCGCGGTACTCTGCCAATATTTTTTCCTCAACGCCCTGGTCATATGAAACTGCGGGAATAATGTTTAGATCAACTAGCCCCGGCTCACCAACGACATATTGCATGGCATCAATATGGGCATAAATATCCTCGTGCATATTTAGCGCAGTTAAGGAAACTCGCTTACCATCCCTCCCCTCAACAAACTCTTGTTTCCACCGTCCTTCTACTTCAGGAAACGTTCCGTAACCTGCATTATCGCAGTTAACATTAGACCACATGCAATAATCACCAGTACGGTATCTCAAAAGAGGCATTGCCGAGTTAATAAACCCTGTACCAACAAGCTCACCACGCAACCCGCAATCTTTAATTACAGCCCCATGATCATCTACCAACTCACAAACCCCATAAGCTGGATGGCTATGGTATTCAGTTAGATCTTCTTTCATAGAGGCAAACACAGCTCGTTCACTATGGCCATAGAAGCTGTATGGTTCACACCCGAAAGCCTCCTGTACCAATCGTCTCTGCCCATCAAGTATATTTTCCGATATACACATGACGGCCCTAACCGATGCGATTTTTAAGTTATTTTCTACTAAATAACTCGACAAGGCAGCGATAGCCGAAGGATAACCATGCACAAACTTTGGTTTATATACGACGAGCTTGTCGACGATGTCTTTTAGGCTCTCGTCAACCATATGAAATGGTGAAAAACGAATCTCGTTATAGATAGGGTTTTCGACCCATAACGCGTTTCCGTTTGCTACTCCACGAAAAGTGGCTTTTCTTGACGACGGCTGATAGCCAATCGCTTTATTCCACGCATATATTTTAAAGGCCCACTCTTTTTTATAACTAACAGAGTCATAAAAAATCTGCATGGGTTTGCCAGTGGTGCCACCGGTAGTTGCGGAATATAAAGATTTCTTTCGGAACTTGTTGGATAAAAATGCGTCTATATCAGAAAGAACTGTCTGCTTATCCAACAATGGAATTTTTTCAAACTCTAACCAGATATTTGAAGCATTTACGTCTATTCCCTTATCTAAAAACAGCGCTTTGTAATAAGGTACGGTTGCCTCACAGTGAACAAGTAATTCTTTCAGCTTGTGAGTCTGGTAAACACGCCATTGCTCAGGAGAATAATGTTCAGAGTTCGCTAGAAAACTGTATGCCCCCCTATAGTCTTTCCCCATGCGAATGGACCAGGGCAGGCTTGAGTATAGTTTTTTAACCCAATAGGGAGAGCCCGTATAATACTTTTTTAGCTGAGAAAGGCTAACTATCATTCAAAACCTGTAAGTAGAAATCAATAACATTGTCCTCATCATAAAGGGAGAACGACTCATATGCTTTTTTTGACAAAGACTGATATCGACTCCGATCCAAACTTTCGATCGCAGCTTTAAGTGCTGAAACATCAGCAACCGGAACTAACAGACCATTAGAATTATCCCGAATCATTTCCTTCAAACCTCTTAGCTCATAAGCGATAGTAGGCACGCCTCGAGAGAAAGCTTCAATTACAACACCTGGATAACCTTCCCCCTCCCTTCGACTTGGGAAAAGCAAAACATCATAATCATCAATTACCTCAACAACGCGCTCAGCTGCTATCTCTCCTTTATAAGAAATACTATTGTTCTTTAAACGCGCAACAAGGTCATCATCCTCCGCCCTTCCATACAAGTCGAATGAATAATCAGAACCCAGTTCATCAGCGACACTCTTGATATCTAGCACACCTTTCTCTCGATTAACGTGCCCAAGAAAAACGAAACGCTTTTGGAATTCTCGAGTAGCTAATGGCTTAGTATTTGTTTTTCTCATGTTAGGTAGCCAATAAGAGCACGAATTAATCGGTTTAAAAAACTCAACCAGATATTGTGTTTCCCAAAACAGTATAGATGCGTGCCGTAAAGTCCAGTCAGCAACCTTCTTTGTTAACCAAGAATAACGTTGATACACGAGATCATAGTTGCCTGCAAACTTAGCTAAACCAACCTTTTTCTTCAGCAATCTTCCAATAAAAACAACAAACGGTGCTATGAAAAGGTAATCAAATGCTGTGCCATGCAGCATTACCTTATCGGCCTTTGGAATTTTTCTAGTGCAAGCAAACAGGATGGATATATAACCTAGCCAGCGAAAATAATAATTACGTTTATTTGAGTCAATAACATCAATGGTTAGACCGCGGGACTGCAATGAAGCCAACGTATTTTCCATTAAAACAACGACACCACCTGTTTGGCCATTCTTGTGAAGCCGCGGCCCAATTATCAACAAACTCATTTACTAGACTCACTGAAAAACAAATCTGAAATTTCCGTATCCAAAACACCTAAAGAGTTATGAATTTTTTGACGGTCTAGTTGTAAGGAATTTTTTATAGCTAGAGCCAAACCGTCTACATCCCCTACTTCCGCCAGATACCCATTTTTCCCATCTGTTACCAATTGCTCTATTACATCGCAGTTTTTAGTGGTTGCAATGGGTGTATTTAAGTAGTAACTCTCTAACAACGCATTTGGAAAGCCTTCGTAATCGGAGCTCATTGCGAAAACGCGCGCGTTCGCAATGAAAGGGTAAGGGTTAGAGACTAAACCCAAAAGAACCACTCGGTCATCAAGTTTGAAATCGGTGACTAACCTTTCTATTTCCTGTTTTTGACCATGATCATCCCCCAAGATATATAACTTCACACTAGAATTTTCGTTAGATATTTTGTGGAAAGCGTGGACTAACAAACAAAAATTCTTTTGGGGTGCTAAACGGCCAAGCGCGACAATTGGGAGCTCACCTTGGTCGAATGGTGAAACCGTTCCCTCTAAACAACGGTGTATATTGGCCGTATTAAGCGAGTTATGTATAACGCAAACCCGCCCCTCACTTAAACCATAAAGTTGTACGCAGGCTTCTCTCATTTCAGAGGTTTGAGCGATCACAATGTCCGCTCGCCTGTATCCCCAGCCGAAAATTCTCGACCTTAATCGACCATACACGCCATGCGCCAACTCTTTGATTGGGTTATTAGGCACGCGCGCAATATAAGTAAAGGTAAGACGGGAAAACCACTTAACTGAACCTATTACTGGAGTGATCCTCGAATGAGTCGTGTAAACAACGTCAGGCTTTATCTGATTAAGTTCGGAGTACACAGCAGGAATAGAATCTCTTACCTTCACAACATCCAGCACCTTAACTTTGACACACGGCGGCACTAATTGCCTTAGGGTACCAACCGGCTGTAGCAAAAGGAGTGTCAGATCGGCCCCGTACCTTTCAAGTTCAGCCAAAAAGTTAATTGCTACCCTTTCTGCCCCACCACTATTTAAATTTGGAAGAATAAATACGATTTTTTTCACAAACTGACCGAGGCCTTCAAGTATTTTTTTCGCTGATGGACGGAACAACC
>NZ_LWFH01001754.1:0-663 GCF_001635725.1 Oleiphilus sp. HI0066 | reverse complement strand
GTGTACTTGACGAATTTCAGCGTGATGGTGCAAATATTCTTCTATGCCGCTTTGATTCGTTCCATTATGAGTTGTGTTGGATCGGCGAGATGGGAGCTGCCTTACTCCATGGAGATGAGGGCGTATTGCCTCTAATTTCGGAATCTTCTCATAAGGTTGAGCGAATTATCGGCGACCTTCATACTGATGAAATATTGGTGTTTGGCAACTCTTTATTATTGCCTAATGTTTCTAAGATAGGTGATGCTTTGGATCTGATGCTGTCTGAATCACCTAACTCTGTTGAGGGCGCAGTCAAAAATATCGCGAGAAGCAGCGACTACAATCAATGTTTAGACGGTGCGGTCTTTATACATTATCCATTGAACGAGCCAAGTTCATTACTAAAAGATTTGCCACAGTTAAGAGCTAGGCGTCGAGTACGTAACAAGCTGCTTGCTATCACGAAGCCTGTTTTAGCATTGGTGTTAGTAGGGTCACTTCTTGGTTGGTTGCTAACGAGTCAAGTAGCTTTGTCTTAGCAAATGTCCTTTCCATGCTTTAAAAAGAACAAAAATAAAGCCAATACAAAACGCTCCAACGACTAAACCTAAGGCGCTATGTTCGACAGTGTTAGCAGAATCTGGCGTTGAGGCGAATACATAGTCATAAAATAGAAAGAAG
>NZ_LWFH01001753.1:0-522 GCF_001635725.1 Oleiphilus sp. HI0066 | reverse complement strand
AAATAGTAAGGCTACGATTGCTAAAATAATCAGTAACTGTGTTGGACTAATCCCCATTTTTCTTACCTACTCGAGTGATTCCAAAGCGACACATCCTATTTTTTAAACATGACATTTTTACTTCAGCGAGATGTATTTTTTTCGACGCGAGTCCGTACTTTGTTGTGGATGAATGCCTGTATTGTTTGCCGCTAAAACGTCATATTTTTTTCAAATAATTGTCACATCACACGGCTAGTTTCTTCGGCGTGAGTTTTTCGCAAACAAGATAAATCCATAAAATTTAGGATGTGATAATGAGTAAAGCGACGTTTGATCCGCGCAAGTTTAACAAGAGTTCCAATGCGCCTTTTTCAGAGGTAATGGAAGCGAATTTTAACCGCAGAGCGGTTTTAAAAGGCGGTGTTGGGGGCATGGCTGCATTAGGCATGCTGTCTACATTTGGTTTGAGTGCTTGTAGCAGTAGCGATAGCCCTTCTGTCGGTGCTGATCAGAGTTCAGTGTCTTTGGGGTTTGAGTCTA
>NZ_LWFH01001752.1:0-884 GCF_001635725.1 Oleiphilus sp. HI0066 | reverse complement strand
GTTGGTAAAGAGCGGCAGTTAAAGTGCCTGGGCTCAAAACCTTTGGGAGCATTTTTATTTGCCTCGCGGTCAATGAAGCGCGAAGCTATTCAGCTAACAAGAACATCTGGGGGTAATCAGCCAACTTACGCTCGGCGCTCTGTGTTTCGCTTACACAACAAGCCCTTACTAGTGGCAGAAAAGTTTCATACCTCAGTTATTCATCACTCTTAAGCTATGTTGAATCTAAGATATAAATTTAAAGAAGTTCTGACCCAAGCTGGTCTACTCGAAGGTAAACCGGCAGCATTATGGCGCTTGGCGCGGTTTGATAAGCCCATTGGTACATTCTTAGTGTTATGGCCTGCTATGTGGGCTTTATGGATTGCGAGTGATGGTTTGCCTTCAGCGCTTCATTTGTTTGTATTTGTTTCTGGAGCGATCGCAATGCGCGCTGCAGGCTGTGTGATTAATGATATTGCAGATCGCAATATTGATGGCCACGTTGAGCGCACTAAAGCTAGGCCTCTAGCTGCTGGTGAGTTGAGTTTAAAAGATGCCATCATATTTTTCGTCGTCTTATGTTTTTCAGCCTTGCTATTGGTTCTTTGTTTAAACACTAGTGCGATTGTTTGGTCCTTTGGTGCATTGGCCCTCGCGTGTATTTATCCTTTCATGAAGCGTTACACCTTCTTGCCGCAAGTCTTTCTTGGTGCTGCGTTTGCGTGGTCCATTCCTATGGCATTTGCAGCAGTCATCGAAAAGGTGCCGGCTCTTGCTTGGATAATTTTTACAGCAACGCTGTTATGGACTGTCGCTTACGACACAATTTACGCGATGATGGATCGTGAGGATGATCTGAAAATTGGAGTGAAATCCACAGCGATTCTGTTCGGTAATGCAGA
>NZ_LWFH01001751.1:0-1047 GCF_001635725.1 Oleiphilus sp. HI0066 | reverse complement strand
GCTTAAACAAATAACTTTCAACATCAAGATTGTGCTCCAGCATCAGCAAAACATTCAGTGGCATAGAGAGATTGGAGAAAAATAGAGGTATTGATAAGGAAAGGATTAGACAAGAGCCGACTTTAACTATTCCGCAATTTAGGAGGCATGACTAACCACTCTTGTTTATAGAACAGATCTAACTGACTTTTATTTTCAACGTTCTATATAAGCGTGAGTAGAATAGATGTTATTGGCTTATTCATCTGGTTGTCGTGACAATTGTGCGAGACCAAATATCACCTACTTTGGAACCAAACTGTTTATGCGTATATAAGATGTCCACAACGAATAATGTGACTCCTAGACTATTCCGGAAGAAAGACTGAATAAGGTCACATGAAAAGCCGGTTTCGACGTCCATAACTCTAATATCCATCAACTTTTTGCCTATGCTTTGACCATTAGGCAAGCTATCTCGCAACAAAAAGTAAAATAACGGTATGAGGTAGTCCGCTGTAGCATCCGTATAACCAGCTTCGATAACGGCCCCGCCGACGAGATAACAAAAACTCCATAAAAGGCCAACAACTAGCAAATCAATCCCAAAGGCCCAAGACCTTTTCTCTAAACTAATCTCTTTATTTTTTGAATATAAATCCACATCAGCAAACCCGCTGATTTCCCTTATTTTTTTAAACATCCGAATTTCCATTTATATACAACTTGGGCTCACAGCCCCCAAAATATAGACCTTCGCCTTAGAACTCTCTATTGAAAGAAAATGTTTCAAGTTCTTTTCTAAGAGTTTTTTGGTAGAAGGGAATACCAATCCATGAATACGCAACTATCAACAACCAAGAAATAGATATCCAGAAGGAAGCTCTAGGATATCCAATATCACCCACAACAAGAGATAACAGATTAAATAGCAAGTAAGCAAAAATTAGAACGAGACACCCTTCGATCTGTGTTAATGCCGATAATTTGGAATTGAATCTCCACCAAAACCCCAGGAAAAAGTTCTTCCTCATCTTGATGTTTCCCAATAAGGTCAGCGCTTCTCGT
>NZ_LWFH01001750.1:0-975 GCF_001635725.1 Oleiphilus sp. HI0066 | reverse complement strand
CTGATAATTCAAAATACACTTACGCTCTTGCATGCGTGAACAGAGCGTGGAAATTTTCCGCGGTTTTCTTGGCCACTTCCTCAACAGAAATACCGCGCAACTCGGCTATAAACTCCGCCACTTTAGGAACATACTTTGGCTCATTAGGCTTACCGCGAAACGGAACAGGCGCTAAATAAGGTGAATCTGTCTCAATTAGCATATGCTCAAGCGGAATCGACTTAGCGACGTCTTGCAGCTCAACTGCATTCTTAAACGTGACGATACCACTAAACGAAATATAGTAACCGAGTTCAATCGCGCGTAAGGCCATATCGAGATCTTCGGTAAAACAATGGAGCACGCCAGCAACACTAGGGTCACCATGTTTTGCAATAATCTCTAAGGTATCTTCTTTTGCATCTCGCGTATGGACGATCACAGGCTTGCCACATTGCTTGCTTGCCTCTAGGTGTCGAATAAAGCGTTCTTGCTGAAGCTCTTTTTTATCTTCGCTGTAGTAGTAATCTAACCCCGTTTCACCAATCGCAATGACCTTTTCTCGCTTAGATAGCTCTAATAAACGCTCAACGCTCGGTTCTTCGCCCTCATAACTTGTTGGATGAACACCGACCGAAGCATAAATATTATCAAAGGAGCTTGCCGCGCCTAACACATCTTCGATGTGCTCAAGATCAATCGCAACACAAAGCATTTCACTCACACCTTCGTCACGAGCTGCAGATATGGCATCTGCTAATCCACCCTCATATTTCTCAAGCTTTAATCGATCTAAATGGCAATGGGAATCTATAAACATAAGTACTCGAATACACACAAATAATGCGCGCCAGTGTAACGCGAACACAAAAAAGGCGCATCATGATGTGCGCCTTTTTTTATTTACAAAAGAACGAATTACATACTGTGGGTCGGACGATCCGAACTTAATGCCCCAGCTAATTCCTTCTCAATAATATTTTTTGCTGTTTCGTC
>NZ_LWFH01001749.1:0-938 GCF_001635725.1 Oleiphilus sp. HI0066 | reverse complement strand
ATCAACCATAATAACCGTGCATATAGTTGTTCTTTCCGTGAAGCTCAGCCAAAAATTTACCCTAGCGTCTATGCCGCAATTAACGATGTTTGAACGCGTTGCATTTTATGCTGCGTGGTTGATCAGCGCTTTCGTTTGGTTATTGCATTTTGAGGCAAGCGCGAGTTCTTCAGTTTCATTGATTTCGAATGTACTTCTTGTCTTGCTTGCGGGCTTTCCTCTAGCGGTCTCTTTTTCTCAATCTGGTCGTTTTGACGCGTTTACGCACATTGAACCGTTTATTCCTGTCGTTATATCGATTGTGTGGTCATTTGGCGTCTTCAACTCGCCAAATCTATCTTCAGATTCGGTAACAGTATTCGTGTTGCTTGCCTTGTTAAATATCTTGCTTGGACGACCCTATGGCTTGCACCTTTGGCTCGGGATAAGCGCTCCCATTTTGGTATCTATGAACTATCTCATGCTGACAGCAGAGCCTTCACTGTCCGCAGCTACAATGACGATGGCAAATGTTTTGTTGATTGGGATGGGAATTCATTTAGGCGTTGTTGATAGAGGGCCTCAGCGTCGCAGCTCTGCGACCAAGAAGGCGAATGCCCAAGAATTAGCGCAATTACGTTATGAAAAAAATCGACTCAATAATGCCTTGATGAATACGGAAAAGGCGCTTGATCAAAAGATTAAGCAACGTACTGCCGAGCTTGAGCGAGCCAACTTACAGCTAAATCAACAAGTAGAACTTCGTAAATCGGTGAGTGATGCCTTGGTCAAAAGCCAGACGCGCTTGACGCAGGCAATCGAGGCTTCAAATCTTGGTTTAATCGACTGGGAGATCGCCGAAGGTCGCTATTATCAGTCGAATTTTCACGAGTTATTTGGCGATAAAGAATTAAGCTCTCAAGAAGTCATCGAGAGCCTTAAACGTATTGTGCATCCTG
>NZ_LWFH01001748.1:0-706 GCF_001635725.1 Oleiphilus sp. HI0066 | reverse complement strand
ATCGTTTGAGTGCTTGGTTTTGCAGCTTGAGCTTTCCCAATAAGCCTAACGATTGATGATAAGCGGCTTTGTTTCGCGGAGGCGGTTACTCGAATGTCTATGGTGTTATCCATATTTGCGGTACCGGCATGAATAACATCGCCCGTCGCTTTATATATTGGCAAGAATTCGCCTGTTAATGCGGATTCGTCAAACCTGGTAGAGCCGTTTTCGATTAAGCCATCTGCTGCGGCTAATTCGCCCTGTTTAATGCGGATGATATCGCCGACTTGAATACGCTGAGATACCAGGCTTTTTGTACTATCGCCTTCAACCAATGTGGCAGTTTCTGGAAGCAGTTGGTCCATATCTACATCATCATTTAAATAACGATGGCGTGTCTGCATTTCAATGAACCGACCCAGTAAAAGGAAGAACGCAAACATTGAAACAGAATCAAAATATACGTCTGATTCTAAGGTTGGGACGGTAGTAATGGTTGTATAGCTGCTCGCTAAGAACGCAATAATAATCGCAAATGAAACAGGCATGTCCATGCCTAGTTTGCGTGATTTGAGACTGCGAATAGCGGCTCTGTAAAAGGGGAGTGAAGCAAAGGCAACAACTGGCGCGGCCATGAACATGCTGACCCATCGAAATAGCGAAATCAGTTGCGTGTCGAGGTCGTTATACATTCCCAAATAGAGAGGGATAGAGAACATCATGT
>NZ_LWFH01001747.1:0-900 GCF_001635725.1 Oleiphilus sp. HI0066 | reverse complement strand
GATGCTGAGGTGTTGGACCGCAAGTCTGTGTTTCTCGAAAGTAGTGTTGATGAAATTCAAATCCACTCGATGGGTAATCTAGCCAACGAGCCTCCTGTTCATCATACCTATAAAGCCGGTGCTACGATCGAAGGGAAGCGTGTCACGTTCAAGCTTACGCTCATTGATGAGTAAGGCATGCAAATGTTTCGAGGGCTAATATGCCTGTTGTTTTGTTGGGGTATTAGTGGCTGTTCTTCTGATTCTGATTTGGAGCGAACTTCACTTCAATTTACATGTCTAGAGACACAAGAAAGTTGTTCGGTAAGTCTTTCTAACGCGAAGAACTCTGATCAATCCACGAAGCCAGAAGAGTTTGTTTTAAGGTTAATGCAGTCAGAATTGCCAGCCCTTAAACCTTTAGATTTTTATTTTTTCAGTTCTCATTCCTCTATTGATAAAGATTTTGTTGTGGAAAAGGCATGGATCGGAGGGCGAGACATGTTTATGGGAGAACATGATTTCACCATCACTATGCAGGACGAGGTCGCGCAGTTGCAGGGCATGATTCCGGTATGCGTGACGGGTGATAGTATGATCTGGCGTTTGCATATACAGGCTCTAGTAGGTGGGTCTGCCTATACTTTTTTTGCAGATTTTCATTCAAGGTCGGATTCACATAATTAGGAAATAACATGTCAAAAGCACAGGGTATTGTTTTTAGTTTGTCGCTGATTATTGTGGGTGTTTTGAGCTTTAAGTTGTATCAGCAAAGTGCGCAAAAAGAACCTGAGGATGTGAAGGCCGCTTATTTGACTGCTGGTGATTTTATGCTGGAAAGCGGGGGAGAAACTTTCTCCAGCAAGACACTTCGAGGCCAGCCTTACATTTTATATTTTGGTTTTACGTCTTGTCCGGATG
>NZ_LWFH01001746.1:0-807 GCF_001635725.1 Oleiphilus sp. HI0066 | reverse complement strand
AAGCGCGATCGGCCTTGCGGCAGCCGCAACATACACTGGCTCATTTACGCTAGTTTCAGACGACGGCTCTCCAATTAGTGTCGATACAACGACAGGCGGTATTGGGAACGCTGGCTTAGCTGTTGGAACGTATAGTGGCAACAACTCTGGTGTTGTAAGCGCGCCATCTCCGGGTGCAGCACTTGCATCTGGTGACATTGTTATAAATGGCGTTCCAGTTGGCCCTACTCTCACAACATTTGACACGGCGTCTACTGCCAACTCTGATCAAAGTGCTATCGCGAAAGCAGAAGCTATTAACCGTGTTAGCGAGCAAACCGGCGTTGTGGCGAAGGTCAACGCTAACATATTAAATGGCGGAGGGCTGACCACTGGTACTGCGATTACGGGTACTTTCGATATTAATGACGTGAGCATTGATATTTCTGTGAGTGCTACGGCAACGACAACCGATATTCAAAACGCAACAATCACTGCGATCAATAACAAAGCTGGTCAGAGTGGTGTCCGCGCTGAAGCATTCGGTTCAACTTACCGACTCATCGCTGAAGATGGTCGAAACATGGTGCTCGACAACTACACCGGCGCTGTTACAGCGAGTTTCGCTAACTTGGGTCTTCCAGCAACTGGTACAGAAACACGCGGCACAATCTCACTTGAATCATCAGGTAAGATCACGCTTGAAACTCTCACCGGCAACATCGGCAATTCAGGCTTCGAAGTTGGCGAATATGGTGGCGCGGAAGATGGCATTCTTGTTAAAGACATTGACGTCTCTACGGTTGCCGGCGCAATCGCAGCACTTGA
>NZ_LWFH01001745.1:0-871 GCF_001635725.1 Oleiphilus sp. HI0066 | reverse complement strand
AAGTATACGCGACCAACTGCGCAGCGTGTCACCAACCGAATGGGCAGGGTATTCCTCCGGCGTTCCCAAGCCTTGTAGGAACAGAGATCGCTACAAAACTGCTGGATAAGCATATTGAGGTTGTTGTTGATGGTGTTGCTGGCTCGGCTATGCAAGCTTATGGTGGGCAATTGAGTGAGGTTGATATTGCTGCAGTTATTACTTACGAGCGCAATGCGTGGGGTAATGACACCGGCGACAATGTTTCTGCCAAAGACATCGTTGACTATAAAAATAAATAGGAGGGCTTATGAGCGCTGTAATCGACAATCCGTCTCATGACGATCATGAGCACCATGGTCCAACGAAAGGTATTGCGCGTTGGCTATTTACTACCAACCATAAAGATATTGGTTCGATGTACTTGTGGTTCAGTTTTGCGATGTTTCTTGTGGGCGGTTGTATGGCACTCACTATCCGAGCAGAACTCTTTCAACCAGGTTTGCAATTAGTCGAACCCGAGTTTTTCAATCAGATGACCACGATGCACGGTCTGATCATGGTGTTCGGCGCCGTTATGCCTGCTTTCGTAGGTTTGGCGAACTGGATGATCCCAATGATGGTTGGTGCGCCTGATATGGCGCTGCCTCGCATGAACAACTGGAGCTTCTGGATTCTACCTTTTGCTTTTGGCTTATTGTTAAGCACGTTATTCATGGAGGGCGGTGCGCCAAACTTTGGTTGGACATTCTATGCGCCCTTATCGACGACTTATGCTCCAGATACCGAGACATATTTTATTTTTGGCGTTCATATGATGGGTATCTCATCCATTATGGGGGCGATTAACGTGATTGCGACCATTTTGAATATGCGCGCCCCAGGTATGACC
>NZ_LWFH01001744.1:0-1435 GCF_001635725.1 Oleiphilus sp. HI0066 | reverse complement strand
ATAGATCAAGACTGCGATGCTCGAAGCTAAGGATTCAGATCTGTTCACAATGCGACAGAGAGGTAATCAAAAATGACTGAACTTACAAGCTCATGGAATCACGAGCAATTTGTGCTGCTAATGATTGCATTAGTGATTATTTACTCGCTCTATCGCATTGCCATCCGTCTGCAATTATCCAAAGCAAAGCACCCGTCTCTACGCGGGCACGCAAAGATGTCAAAGCAGGTAGCTAAACTTCTCCCGTACTATCGATATAACGACGCTAGAGTCTTTAGTTGTGACAATGCGCCGGAGCATATTGCAGCACAACGCCAAGCCAGTTTTAACGATCTTAAAGAACGCTTAACACGTCTATCTCCTAACTCAATCGCTGCAAGCAAAAAACTGGAAGGAAAGTTATCGGATGTCGATTTCACTAACCGTTATCGCGTGCCATTTCAGTTTCGTGCTTTTATGCATAATGAAATGCCTATCGGTCTGATGGCCGATACAACGAGCGGTACGCAGATTCGCGACTTAGACGGCAACTGGAGTTATGACTTAACAGGTGCTTACGGCGTTAATCTTTACGGTTACGATTTCTACAAAGAATGCATGGACGAAGGAATCGCTCAAACACGCGAACTTGGCGCAGCGCTTGGCCCATATCATCCCTTAATCATCAACAATACCGATAAGCTCAAAGACATCTCCGGATTAGACGAAGTGTCTTATCATATGTCGGGCACTGAAGCAGTAATGCAAGCAGTTCGTCTCGCGCATTACCACACAGGTAAGAAACGAACCGTTGTTTTTTGCGGTGCTTATCACGGTTGGTGGGACGGGGTTCAACCCGGCATAGGCAATCCACGAAAAGTGCACGATGTGTATACCTTAAAAGAAATGTCTAACGACACGCTCAGGGTACTTAAAACACGAAAAGACATAGCCTGCGTCTTAGTTAATCCGCTGCAAGCGCTCAACCCAAATGGCGGAAGCAGTAGCGATTCGATGCTGATAGCTAGCGACCGCTCAGCGCATTTTGATAAAGAAGCCTACACAGTATGGCTGAAAGCGCTTCGTGAGATCNGCACCAAGAAAAACATAGTGATGATCATGGACGAGGTATTTCTTGGGTTTCGTTTAGCGAAAGGTGGCGCTCAAGAGTATTTTGGCGTCCAAGCAGATATGGTCACCTACGGAAAAACACTCGGTGGCGGTTTGCCCGTTGGCGTCGTATGCGGCAAAGCAGAACTAATGAAACGCTATAAAGAACACAAGCCGACGGATATATGTTTTGCGCGAGGAACCTTCAACGCACACCCATATGTCATGGGCGCCATGAATGCTTTTCTAAAACGCGTAGAACAGCCGAAGTACTTGATCGAACCAGAGCGCTTAGACAAACAATGGAATACCCGAGCGCGCGTAATGAACGAAGTGTTTCAAGAAG
>NZ_LWFH01001743.1:0-1398 GCF_001635725.1 Oleiphilus sp. HI0066 | reverse complement strand
CTGTTGCAGCAATTGCATGGATATTCGCACGAGCAGCATCCTGATGATTTTGGTTTCAGCGCAGATAATCATTTACATGCCCATGAGGAAATGGATGCTAGTTCGATGAAAGTCCCAGCTAAAACTCATCACGATTCAATTGACTGAACAACAAAGTTTTAAAGAGAGACATTATGATTAACTTTATTAGAACATTACTGCTTGGTGCGGTACTCATATTCAGCCAGTTTGCTTTAGCTGGGCCGGGGCATGATCATTCTCATGATCATCAACATGACCCAATAACAAGCGAACAAGCTGTTGATAAAGCATCGGCACATGTTCAAAAGCTCGTTAATAGAGGGAAGATCGATGCTTCTTGGGCGGAGGTTACGGCTAGCTCTGTCGAAGAAAAATCGTTTGGACATGGTCCTGAATGGGTTGTTTCATTTAAGAATGATGCGATTGCTGACCCAGCAAATCAGACGCTTTATATTTTCTATACCATCAACGGAAAGTACTTAGCTTCTAACTTTACGGGGCAATAAGTAGTCGAAGGAGGTGCGAACACCTCCTTTCAGATCGCTGACAAACCCCGGTTTTTATACCGGGGTTTGTTCGTTTTGACGGGTGTCTGGTTTTTTGGTTCTTATGTGCATCAGGCGTTAGTCGGCATCCATCTGCCAAACCTACTATGATTGGAACCGACATTTTTTTTAGAGTTGAGAAATAACGACCTATTTCTAAGAGAATATGCTGCTGCAAATTTTTTAAAGAACTATGTCAGAGAAAGCGTGCTATGCAAAGCGTGCAAAGGCGTCTTGTGCCGCATGAACAATAATGCCGTGTCGCCTAGCTAACGCGTCATGATCACGGTCGTAGCCACCACCAATCACTGTAGCAACTGGAATCGCTCGATCTAGACAATGCTCAAGCACTAAGTCGTCTCGTGCGCGAATCCCTTCCAGCGAAATATTAAGGTTCCCCAACGCATCGCCTTTCCATACATCAACGCCTGCATCGTATAAAACAATGTCGGGTTGAAAGTGTTCGAGCAACCGCACGAGCGTTTGCTCAACGATATGGAGGTACTCCATGTCACGCATCCCAACGGAGAGGCCGACATCCAAATCGCTTTCCTGCTTGCGGAATGGAAAATTCTTTTCACAATGCACGGAACAACAAAATATCTGCTCATCTTCCTGCAGTATGGCTGCGGTACCATCGCCCTGATGCACATCGCAATCGAAGATCAAGACACGTTGAACTTGCCCTCGAGCAACTAAAGTGCGACTCACAAACGCGAGATCGTTAAGCAAACAGTACCCAGAGCCAAAGTCATAATGCGCATGGTGTGTTCCACCCGCCAAATGCACGCCTACGCCAAACTCTATGGCTAATTCGGCAGCGTACAGAGTA
>NZ_LWFH01001742.1:0-710 GCF_001635725.1 Oleiphilus sp. HI0066 | reverse complement strand
CAAACTCGTAGCAAAAGCGCCTGGCATTAAATTGAAATGAAGCGTCAACGCATCATCATCAAAACTCCAGGAAAAATTCTCAGCTGGCATTCTATATGGCCGCCTAGCTAAGGTCATTCTATTCTTATGCAATCCTCGCACTAGTTCAGGATATTGTGCAAAAAACGCATTTTCTTCGTCCGTTTTAGGCGCGAGCCCTGGCGCATCATCTCCGTACAAAGGACCATCCGAGGCGACAAGCCAGGTCCCGTCTTGTACTTTATCCGCCAACATAATATTAAACAGATAGGAACGCACAGCCGATAGGTAAAACGATCTTTGCGAACGAGAGACTTTTATTTCGCCGGCAAACCAACGCTTAGCACGCTCTAAATTTTGATTATCACGCCCGAAGCGCTGAACACCAAAGTAATTAGGAAATCCATGCTCACGTATATATTCAAGACCAGACAATAAATCAGCAGTTTGCGAAACTCCGCGAACGACTAATCGAAAATAATTGCCGACATGTTCACCACGACGAAGTTTTTTATTATGCCTAGCAAGCTCAACTAACCGAACACCCTCAATTCCGCTAAGATCTATCGAATCAAACTGGCGATTACGCACATACACACTAAACCACTGACGAGTGACCGCCCAACGATCTTTCATGCCCGAATAACTGACATCCATTGGTTTAACGCCAAAATAATGCGCTAACTGCTTCG
>NZ_LWFH01001741.1:0-543 GCF_001635725.1 Oleiphilus sp. HI0066 | reverse complement strand
CATGCTGAGAAGCGAAATCAAATCCGTCAAAACCCATTGCAATTGCGACATCACAGATAATTCGCCAGTCATGCTTTGCCTCACCTAGAGGCGGCAAGAAAGCTCTTTGACGAGAAATCGTGCGCTCTGAATTCGTCACCGTGCCATCTTTTTCTGACCAGCTCGTCGCCGGCAACTTCACATCAGCAAAGGGTAAAGTATCGTTTGACGACACATAATCTGAGACAACAACGAAATCACATTTTTTCAGCGCGCTCTCTATTTGAAGCCTGTTTGGCAGACTCACGACAGGATTGGTCGCCATCACCCAGACCGCTTTAACATCGCCTGATTCAATCTTTTGAAACAGATCTACAGCCTTATGCCCATGCGATTCAACAATTGTTGGGCATGACCAATATTCTTGTACTAGCGCGCGATGTTCTGCGTTATCAATATCCATATGTGCAGCCAGCAAGTTGGCCAAACCGCCTACTTCTCGACCGCCCATTGCATTTGGTTGACCGGTAATAGAGAAAGGTCCACACCCTTCTTTGCCGATTT
>NZ_LWFH01001740.1:0-849 GCF_001635725.1 Oleiphilus sp. HI0066 | reverse complement strand
TCTTCTAAGACTCGCTGCGCCGTCGAATAACACTGGTCAACGATTGAACGGACTTCCTCATCGATACTGGCCTGCGTCGAACCTGAAACATGAGAAGTAGACCCGCCTGCAGATTTGCCGAGGAACACCTCTTCTTGCGCTTCGTCGTACTTCAAGGGACCAAGCTTCGCTGACAAGCCCCACTTCGTTACCATGTTACGCGCAATATCTGTTGCACGCTCAATATCGTTTGACGCACCTGTCGTAACACCTTCTGGACCAAGCGTCATTTCCTCAGCAATACGACCGCCGTACAAAGAGCAAATGTTGCTGATCAAGTGCTGACGACTCATGCTATAACGGTCTTCTTCTGGCAAGAACATCGTCACACCAAGCGCTCGCCCGCGAGGAATAATACTCACCTTGTAGACTGGATCATGCTCCGGCATGAGGCGACCTACAATCGCGTGTCCCGCTTCATGATAAGCAGTATTTAGCTTTTCTTTGTCAGACATAACCATCGATTTACGCTCAGCGCCCATCATGATCTTGTCTTTAGCCAACTCAAACTCAACCATACCAACAGTACGCTTGTTCGCACGCGCCGCAAACAGAGAAGCTTCATTTACAAGGTTGGCCAAATCTGCACCAGAGAAGCCCGGAGTACCACGCGCCATAACTGCTGCATCCACGTCGTCACCTAGAGGGACTTTCTTCATGTGCACTTTAAGTATTTGTTCACGACCAAGAATGTCAGGCAAGCCAACTACAACCTGTCGGTCGAAACGACCTGGGCGTAACAGCGCTGGATCGAGAACGTCAGGACGGTTCGTCGCAGCGATAACAATGACACCTTCACTACCTTCGAAG